>QHYL01000491.1 GCA_003224105.1 Acidobacteriota bacterium
TGAAGCTCACCGACGCAGGCGAGAAGTTGAGCGCTTGTACGGTTTCAGCCGGCAGTTGCTGGGCGAAGGCAACGTAATCCAACTGATGAACGCGATACCCGACTATATCGTCCAAAGCTTTGAGGCGGGAGCATCCGAGCTGTTTCTGCCGCAGAAGGATAAGTTCTATCGTTCAGGCTACGGTGCGGCGCATCTTGATGAACAAAAAATGAAGGCGGCCTTCTTGAATGATGAGGTCACGCTAGATGCAGAACACAACCAGTACTTCATTCCCGTGCGGCTCGGAGTGCGTCCCATTGCCAGCCTGGGCATTTCAGGAGCAAGGCTCTCCCGTCAATCCGTGGAAGCCGTGAGCACATTAGTCGCCATCGCCATCGAACGGGCGCGGGCTGTTGAACAGCTTGGGCAAACGGAGGCAGACCGTCAGGGCGAGCGTCTGAAATCAGCCCTGCTGGATTCCATCACGCACGATTTTCGGACCCCATTGACCTCGATGAAGGCCGCTGTAACGAGCCTGCTGACCTCTGCCGATTCAAATGCTATCGAACTCTTGACCATAATTAATGAAGAATGCGATCGACTGAACCATCTGGTCGCCGAAGCCGCAGAAATGGCCAAGCTCGAAGCTGGGGAAATCACGCTCGATGTAACGGCCGTGCCGATCGATGAAATCATCGAAGCTTCATTGGCACATTGCAAAGCCGCACTTTCCACACGCCAAGTGGAGGTACGCATTGCTCCGGATCTCCCGCCGGTCCGTGCAGACCTCGAACGCGCGAAAGAAGCTTTGGTGCAGTTGATTGACAATGCGAACTTGTATTCTCCGAAAGAGCAGCCGATTACGATTACCTCGGAGCTCACAGGAGATACTGTGACGACAAGTGTCGCGGACCGAGGCGCCGGAATCGATGGCTTCGAGCAGACCATGATTTTCGATAAGTTTTATCGTGGCAAGGATCAACGATATCTAGTTCGCGGCACGGGTATGGGTCTGCCAATTGCCAAAGCCCTGATTGCGGCACAACAAGGCAGCATCAGCGTCACTAGTCAGTTGGGATATGGTTCGGTGTTTTCTTTCACCTTGCCTGTGGATCACGGTCCGAAGGAACCTCGGTGAACGCAGCTAACATTCTCGTTGTTGACGACGAGCCGCAGATTCGCAGGGTCTTGCGTTCAACCCTTACAGCGCGGGGTTATGTGATTACCGAGGCAAAGACGGGCGAAGAAGCTCTCGAGTCGCTTCGCAAAGGACGCCCCGATCTGATCCTGCTGGACGTGAACATGCCCGGAATGGGAGGCATGGAGGCTTGCCGCGAGATTCGCCGAGGTTCCGATACGCCGATTATCATGCTAACGGTGCGCAATGCTGAGCGCGACAAGGTCGCGGCCCTGGACGCCGGAGCGGACGACTACGTTGTGAAACCGTTTGGTATCGAGGAGCTGCTCGCACGTATTCGCGCCGCTCTTCGCCGTTATGCGCCGACGGATGCGCTTCCCTCATTTGTGTCGAAGGATCTGACAATTGATTTTGCGAGCCGTCAGGTTACAGTGCGCGACCAAAGTGTTCATTTGACGCCCAAAGAGTACGAGGTTCTGAAACACTTGGTTACAAACCAGGGGAAGCCCTTAACGCACCGGCGCCTATTGCAGGCGGTTTGGGGACCAGACTACGGCGATGAAAGCGAGAGCCTACGCGTGGTGATTAATCAATTGCGGAAAAAGATTGAGGCGAATCCTGCTCGGCCGAAATACATCGTTACGGAGCCATGGGTGGGCTATCGATTCCAGCCGCTTACTGACGCCCCTGCCAACGCTACGATGCGAAAAGCTTGACGTTCTAGTGCGGCGGATGGACCGCGTCCAGGTCCAAATTAAGCTCCAGAACCCGCACGCGCGGCTCCCCCAGGAAGCCAAACTGTCTTCCCAAAGTATGTTTCTGAACCAGACCGCGAAGGTCCGCTTCGGGCATTCTTCGTTCTCTAGCTACGCGAGCCACTTGGAACTCAGCTGCCGCCGGTGAAATTTCTGGGTCAAGTCCGGAGCCCGAAGCGGTGACCAGGTCTACTGGAATCGGCGCACTTGGGTTTTCAGCACGCATTTTCTCGGCATCACCTTTTACCCGCTCAAGGAGCAGGTGATTGGTTGGCGCTAAATTTGAACCCGACGACTGCGCGGCGTCGTACCCGGTACCGGCGTTCGATGGTCGAGTATGAAAATAGCCCGGCGACGAAAATGGCTGCCCAATGAGGCTTGAACCCACAATACGGCCTTCGTTGACGATCAGACTGCCATTTGCCTGTGACGGGAAAACGAGCTGTGCCAGACCGGTGACCGCGAGCGGATAAATGAAGCCAAATAGCACCGTCGTTATCAGGGTGAAAAGGATCGCGATTCGTAGGTTATTTTTCATGTGCAAGTCTCACGCAAAATGGAAGTAAGAGATCAGAAGATCGATCAGTTTTATCCCGATAAATGGCGCAACCACACCGCCCAGCCCATACATGAGTAAATTCCGCCGCAGCAGCGCCGCGGCACCCGCAGGCCGGTACTTGACGCCTCGGAGCGCCAAGGGAATCAGCGCGATGATGATCAGCGCGTTGAAAACGACGGCGGAGAGAATCGCCGACTGCGGTGTTGCTAGCCTCATGACATTCAGTACGCTGAGTTGCGGAAAGGCTCCCGCGAACATTGCCGGAATAATCGCGAAATATTTGGCCACATCGTTTGCCACTGAAAACGTCGTCAGCGCGCCCCGCGTAATGAGCAGCTGCTTGCCAATCTCAACGATTTCAATCAGCTTCGTCGGGTTCGAGTCGAGATCCACCATGTTGCCGGCTTCCTTTGCGGCTTGAGTCCCGGTGTTCATCGCCACGCCAACATCAGCTTGTGCGAGCGCCGGGGCATCGTTGGTGCCGTCGCCGGTCATCGCCACAAGCTTGCCCCTGGCCTGTTCGCGTCTGATCAGCGCCATCTTGTCCTCCGGCCGTGCTTCTGCCAGGAAATCATCCACGCCGGCCTGACGCGCGATTGCCGCCGCAGTCAGCGGGTTGTCACCGGTAATCATCATGGTGCGAATGCCCATCGCGCGGAGATGGTCGAAACGCTCACGCATTCCGCCCTTGACGATGTCTGTCAGGGCGATCACCCCGAGCACGCGCCCATTCTCAGCCACCAAGAGGGGCGTGCCGCCTCCATTGGAAATGTCGGAGACGCACTGCTGGGTTTCGTTTGGCACTTGGTTGCCACGCTCCGCGATATATTTCGCTATCGCTTCCGGAGCACCTTTGCGGATTTGCAACCCATCGAAGTCGACGCCGGACATTCGCGTTTGAGCCGAAAAGGGAATGAAAGTCGGGTTGCGATTACCGAACTCCCGTCCGCGCAGGCCATATTTTTCTTTAGCGAGGACAACGATAGAACGACCCTCGGGCGTTTCATCGGCAAGCGAGGCAAGCTGCGCCGCGTTCGCGAGGTTGGCTTCGGCGACATTCGGACAAGGCAGAAATGTTGTGGCTTGGCGGTTGCCGAGGGTGATCGTGCCGGTTTTATCTAGCAAGAGCACGTCTACGTCTCCTGACGCTTCAACCGCACGCCCCGACAAGGCAATCACATTTCTTTGAATCATGCGATCCATACCAGCGATGCCGATTGCCGACAGCAGACCGCCGATTGTCGTGGGGATAAGGCAGACTAACAGCGAGACCAATACGAAGACACTTTGAGGTGCTCCGGAATAAATTGCGAATGGCTGTAGCGTAATCACCGCCAGCAAGAAAATGATGGTCAATCCTGCCAACAGAATGTTCAACGCGATCTCATTCGGAGTTTTTTGGCGCGAAGCGCCTTCGACCAGCTTGATCATACGGTCTAAGAATGTATCGCCGGGATTCGAGGTGATGCGCACTTTGATCTCGTCGGAAAGCACCCGCGTTCCGCCGGTCACTGCGGAACGATCTCCGCCCGACTCTCGAATGACCGGAGCGGACTCTCCCGTTATCGCGGATTCATCGACCGAAGCCACTCCTTCGATTACTTCCCCATCCCCCGGAATGAACTCGCCCGCACTTACGACCACAACATCGCCGGAGCGCAGCTTTGAGCTGGGCACTGTCTCTGTAGAACCATCAGTGCGCAAACGATGCGCTTGGGTCTCCGCCCGCGCCTTCCGAAGCGTCTCCGCTTGAGCCTTTCCGCGGCCCTCGGCCATCGCCTCAGCAAAGTTCGCAAACAACACCGTAAACCACAGCCACAATGTAATCTGCAAACCGAAGCCGAAAGCGCCAGTGTGACGCCAAGTGTCTCTCACCAATTGCAGTGTCGTAAGCACAGCACCCACTTCCACGACGAACATGACCGGACTCTTCACCATCGTGCGAGGATTCAGCTTCGCGAACGAATCCAGAATCGCGCCAATCACGATCTTCTTCTCACCAAGAGCCTTGCCTTTGCCCTGACCAGATGTCGTCATAGTTCCTCAGAAAACCTTTCCTGCGGCCATAAGCAGATGTTCCAGGATTGGTCCGAGGCTCAGGGCAGGAAAAAATGTCAGCGCTCCGACAATCACAATTGTGGAGACCAGCAATGTGGCAAACAGCGGTCCGGTTACCGGAAAAGTCCCTGCCGATTCCGGGACCGTTTTCTTCTTGGCTAGATTTCCCGCGATGGCCATGATCGGAATGATCATGAAGAATCGGCCAAGCAACTGCGCAATCCCAGTGCTGGAGTTGTACCACAGCGTGTTTGCGTTGATTCCCGCGAAAGCCGACCCGTTGTTCCCGGTCGACGAAACGTACGCGTATAGGATTTGCGACAGTCCGTGCGGTCCGGAATTGGAAATACCTGCGGTCCCGAATGGTTTAATAACCGCAAGGGCGGAGAAACCCAAAATCGTGAACGTCAGGATAAGGACAGCTAGCATGGCCATCTTGACGTCGTACGATTCGATTTTCTTACCCAGATATTCGGGTGTGCGTCCCACCATCAAGCCGGCGATGAATACAGCGAGGACGACAAAAACAAAGATTCCGTAAAGCCCGGCGCCAACGCCTCCGAAGACGACCTCGCCGAGCATGATGTTGATCAGTGGCACCATTCCGCCGAGCGGCGTATACGAATCATGCATGCTGTTTACCGCCCCGCAGCTCGCGTCCGTAGTGACCACAGCGAAAAGCGCAGAGCTCGCAATTCCAAACCGCACCTCTTTGCCCTCCATATTGCCGCCAGCTTGCGATGCGCTCGCGTGTTGGTTCGTGCCTGTCAGGAGCGGATTGCCCCTAGCTTCTGCCCAGTACGTCGCCGTCACGCCCGCCAGAAACAGGAACGCCATCGCGCCCCACACGGCCCAACCGTGTCGCTGTGATCCGGTCATACGTCCCAGCGTATAGGTCAGCCCGGAAGGGATCGCGAAGATCAGGACCAATTCGATAAAATTTGCAAGCGGCGTGGGGTTCTCAAAGGGATGCGCGCTATTGGCGTTAAAAAATCCGCCTCCATTCGTGCCGAATTCCTTGATGGCTACCTGCGACGCGACCGGGCCTTGCGCAATCACCTGCTGCGCAACTTGTTGCGTACTGGTCTTGCCATCCGCGCCTGTGACCTGCACGGTTTGCGGCTCGAGCAACTCGACCGTCGTATAGGGCTTGAAGTTCTGAATGATTCCTTGCGAAACGAGCACGAGTGAACCTACAAGACAGACAGGCAGCAGAATCCATAATAGGCACCGAGTAGTGTCCACCCAAAAGTTCCCGAGCTCCTCGGTTTCGCGTCGCGCGATACCCCGAATGACCACAATCGCAAGGACGATACCAACCGCCGCCGAGACAAAATTGTGATAGGCGAGCCCTACCATTTGCGTCAGATAACTCATCGTGGTTTCCGGCACGTATGACTGCCAGTTGGTATTCGTAGTGAACGAAGCCGCCGTACCCCACGCCAGGCCGGGTTCCACGTTTGGGAGCTTCTGCGGATTGAGGGGAAGCCATTTCTGGGTGCGCTCGATTAAATACAACAGCGTCATCGACACGCCGCTAAATAGGAGCACGGCGATCGTATATTCTGTCCAACGCATTTCCCGTTTTTGATCGATGCCGGTCAGCCGATACAGGAACTTTTCTATAGGGCGCAGAGCGGGATCCAGGAAAGTCTTCTCACGGTTGAACACGCGCGTCATGAAGATTCCCATCGGTTTCGTCACGACAAAAATCACCACCAGATACAGAAAAATTTGAAACCAACCGTTAGCTGTCATAGTCAAAAGCGCTCCGCTTTCAACAGGGCGTAAAGCAAGTACGCGAGCAGAAGCCCGCTGATAATCAGCAAAGCGGTATTCGCGAAGCTCACAATTTTGCCCCTCTCAGCTTCTCGCACGCGCGGATGTAGAACACCGCGCCGATGACGAACAGTGCCGTCGCGCCAATGAAAATGAGGTCCAACATAAGTGGCCTCCCCTCTACGGCTGAAAGTGAGAGTCGAACGTCACAATGACTCCCAGAATCAGAAGGTTCTGCGTCGGCGTAAGGCTTACCACTCCGGGCGCGATTTCTCCGCCGCGGAAGAAGCCGCCTCCGGCCCCCCGCGAATCGTCAATCCGGTGTTCCAGGCGGATGATCGCCGACGCTTGCCGATACGGAATGCGATATTCGAGAGTCGTGGTATTGGCTTTCACCGTCTGGCGGAAACCGGTCACCCGGCCGTCGCGGTCCCAATACACTTCCGCCCGGAGAGTGGCGCTCCAGTTCTTACGGAACGTCCAATGCACCGGTAATTGAGCGCTCATCCACAGAGCGCGGGGATTCCCCAGCGCTGCAACTTCCTCGGTACCGACGTGATATTCGAATCCCGATGTAACCCGATCCGTCTTCCATTCAGCGATGCTGTCCCACAAGAATCGCCAGTACTGAAGTCCTGTGTCCGACTGGTGCGGACCCCAAAGAGCGGTTTCCTTCAGAGTCGTGTGCCCGGTAATCTTGTATGCGATTTGCGCCCCCGAGTTGGGCACGTGATTGGCGTCGGCAAGATGCCAATAGCCGTTCACAAGAAACACTGTCGCCGTAAGCTTCTCTGAAAACGGATAACTGGCATTGACGCCCATCATCAGGTAGGGAGTGAAGTCAGCGCCCCATGGGCGCGTGTAACTGAAATTGTCTTTCGCGTATAACGAGTCGTATCCGATCAAGCTCGCAAAGATTCCCGTCTGGACGGTTAGTCCCTTTCCAATGCGTGCCAAATAAGAGACATCCGTTGGCCCAAGGTGGCGCAGCCACTCTGAAACTGGAAGATTTGATGCAGTGGCGGAGAACCCAAAGATTCGGGAATCCTGACCGCCCTGTAAAGTCAGTTCCAAGCCCCATCGCAACGCCTCTGAAGCGCTTTTGCGGACATACGCAGCCCCCATGTTCAGAATGGGCTCGTCAACTTTGTAAGCCGTTCCGCGGCTGCGGAAGAGATCATTCGCAGGATGATTGAAGTCGAGCAAATATGCAGCATCGAGGAACGCACCATACTGCCAATCAGGAATGAGTGACTGCATTGGTGCTTGGTCGGAAGACGTTTCTTGGTCATCCACGATATTTGAATCCGACACTTCGACCTGCAAAGCGTCGCGGTTTTCAGAAGACCTTCGCGAGGTCTGCATGATTTGTCCCAGTGCTACTTGCGAGCAGAGCGCAATGGCAGCCAGCAATCCCAGACCTCCAACTCTCTACGTCCACAGTTCCGTAGGGGTCTTAGTTACCATGGCGTGGACTGGGGACGCTCGGCCTGATTAGCGAACGGCCGATATCACCGGCTTTCAAGATGACGGACAACGCATAAGGAAGTCGTAAGGAAAGGGTCAGAATTTCGTGAAGCTGGCTATGTTGTCAGTTCTAATGTGCTTCGTTCTCTTAACCGATCTCGTGCTCGACGGGCCGCAAATCGCCTGCTGAAGAAACTGGAGCGACTCAGGGATTGATCGAAAGAGGAGGCAGTGCAAGCCACTGAAGCCCGAAGCGCTTGCGAATGCTTCGAGGCGGCAGAAAGGCGGCAATTGGCGTTTCAGGGGGCGCTAAGTTATTTGTCCTGAGTAGAAATAACTATTTCGAGGTTCTGTGTAACTCCCTTGAAATCATTGAGAAATCGGAGGGTGTTCTGTTCGATTCCCATCGCCCGCTCCAGAAAACAAAGCACTTAGGCCGCTGCCTTACTTTCCATTCTTTCTCAATCTGCGCAAGACCAACTTCTTTTTTGCGAGAAGCGCCGGTTCTAGCTTTTCGCGGCGAATTTCGTAAGCCTTGTGCAGCCAGCAACTTAATCAGATTCTTGGCAGATCGGCGCCCTGGTCGTCGCCAACATCGGAAGCCTGTGAGGCTTCAGATGTAGGATTCGGCACAGGGTGCCTCCTGGCAGCACGGTCTAGAAAACCGCCTCCTCAGCTGAACAGAGCGGCATCCGGCTTTTCACGGAATTGATGTTTGATCGTCGAGGAGATCGTCTCCCTTTCCCCAGAAAGTCGCCCTTGAATCAGAGATGTGGCTGACGGATAGGACCGAGGTTTTGACGCCAGCTAAAGGCAAGGTGCAGGCCGAATTCGATCTGGCCTGGAGCTCCAAGCGAGTTGACTCCGGTACCGATGCCAACTCGGTCCGCATTGTGGTCCCGGCGTATATGGTCCCATTCCTGTCGTGTGGTTACATTAGTCCCCGTCTACTCGATAAGAAAGAAGGTGGGCGTCGACTTTACGAAGCTCTACCCGCGGTTCTCGGGAATCGCCTTTCCTCCATCAAATTGGACGAACCGAAGTCCTGAAGCGAAAGGCAGATGAAACCGAACGACGCGGCCGCTTTCACTCCTTGATGCGATGCCCGTCGGGCCGAGGATGCTTCGTATCCTTCCCTGCTGCGTCTAGCCAACGCCGGAGCACGGCTCGCGATTGCGGTTCAATGGCGAGGAAAGTCACGCCTGCTGAGATGCCCGGGTGCAAATAGATAATTCTTCCCTTGGACTGGAACAGTTCGCCCGCAGCGGAAATCTTAACCGTGACAGGAACGTTCACTGGAAACGAATTCTTCATGTCCAGGCGGCATCCCCGTAAGCTCAACTCACGAACAGTAGCAGTGGCAGAAGCATTCGGACTATCCGCGATGATTTCGGCCGTGCCGCTGAAGGAATACCTAGGTGTGCGTCGGCGTTCGTTTTCCACGAGGTGTCCTCCCGCTGACTATCGTTGCCGATAATATGATGAATTCAGGGAATGTCGCTACATGAACGATGATTTGGAATGGTTGTTTGTGGCTAAAGCGAAAACGCTGAATTGATCGGGCTCTTATTCGTCTTCTGGCTAAGGCACGGCGAGAATTCCGCGAGATTCCCGAAGATCATAGAGCCAGCGCAGGAATGTTCCAATGGAGCTCGAATCAAGTTCTAGGGCTTGAAGACCCATTCCTATTCTTGGTTTCAACACACGCACTGCGGCGAGCATTATTGCACTTTGGTTCTTGTACTTCAGTGTGAGGTGAACGCGTGTGCCAACCTCGAACGGTCGTGGCGTGCAGACAAAGCATCCCCCTAGTGAAAGATCGGAAGACACGCCGGACAGGCGCGTGCCAGATTTGCGTTCCAGATTTGCGTTCCAGAATCTCGGCCTCGGCAGCAAACGGATACCGAATGGCAAACCGCCGCTCACGCCGACCGGATTCGTTGATGCGCTTGACGCGGTCTATGGCCATTGGAATTTGGGGTTCTTAAGCAAAGGGTTCCAATAAAGGAAGGTTCGTAGGTCTTTCGGAAAACTTTGTGTTTAACTTTTGGGCACTTCAAAAGTACTACGCCGTTGGGAGATTGGTTTGGATCAGGCAGCGTTGCACGAATGTCTGCAAGCGTGCTCTTGCCATAAATAAGTGCTTATGAATCTTCCACTTACATTGCGGGCCAAGGAGTTGCTTCTGCTTGTCTGCGATGCCGCTAATATAGCGTCATGGTAACTACCACTATTCGTTATTAGGCTGAGCGAAGCCCCTGGTCCGAAACGGTACCAACGCCCCATTTTTGTCCACGGACCGTTCCCCTATAACCAAAGGTGAATTCACACTAGGAATTAGTCGTCGCTGAGGGGCGCGGATGGAAGTGGTGTAACTTTCATGGAGGCCCAATGTCTTTAGATGCGCTCGATCAAAGAACGCTGAGGAGTTTGCCTCGGTTGTCTGACGTTCATACTTCCTATGGCGTCGAGGTGAATGCTCTTTCGATCAATCAGCTTTTCGCTTTGTATGAGCGGACCGGCTTTCTTTACCCAGGCAAGGCGGCCCGGCTGACGCCGCATCTCGGACAAGTCAGAGAGAACTGGCGGCGGATGCTGCGGGGCGGAGAATCCCTGCTTTATGTTATCAGTGCCGGCAACGACAAAAGTGGACTGGCTTCTATCGCAGTATGGCGAACGACACATCACGGTTGGATGTCACAACACCTGGTCTCAGAGAACAATCCGCTCGCATCTCGCGCGGTGATGCTGGCCGGAACAGCTGCAAGCATTTTGCGGGGAATTGACGAGTCTTATCAGAACTGGTTTCGACCCGAGAATCGATTTCCTTCGCGAGTTTTCGGCTCGATGGTCCAAACTATTGGCACATCGCACTCTTCGATTCAGCAACACATGTATTTTGCTCTCTCTCGCAAGTTACCGCTGCCTTCGACGGGCGGAATTCGAGTTGTACCTTACGACTCTTCCCACAACGAAGCTCTTTGTGCCATTGCGAGCGTGAGTCGAGGAGATATCTACGTCAACGCAGAGGAACTCGCAAGTGACGTTGAACTGCAGGCGGTTGATGAGCTTTATCGTGGTGTGGGCCTTCGGCGGACCCGGAAGGTATGGCTGGCTTACCATGAAAGCAAGAACGAGCCAGTTGGCGCCGCGCTTGCCTATCGCGGCCCTTTGGGAGCGAATTTCAGCTATCTCGAGAATCGTTGTGATTTGCTCCTCGATCCCGGCCTTGGCGATGCGGATGTATCCGATGTGGTAATTAGTCTGCTCCGCGCAGCTTCCAAGGAATATGAAGACTTCGAGCTGGGCACGATTCCGGTGATTGCCGACTCCGTCGCATCAGTCGTCCTCATACAGCTTGGGGCTGAGTACCTTCGCGACTATTGCCAAGGCATTTGGCTAAAGGACGGTAGTCTTCGCTTCTATCGTCACGTTGAGGGCTTTTATTCGAAGCTCCTGGCGCGGTCGGAAAAGCATGCTATGGAGCCCTCGTTTGCTTATTAGGAACGCCCAATGAACACTGTTCCCACAATCGATTACATCATGGAGGACCCGCGGGAGGCGGCGCGCCTAGAAGCGAAGGTCGATCCTGACGCGTGGGTTCACAAGTACCTGGCTCAGCGCGTCGGTCCGAGCGCGGAAGTGCTCTCTGTGGGGTGCGGACCAGGCGTCATCTTGAATGAAGTTTCCGAGCTGCATCCTTCCGTTCATGCAACAGGCATCGACATCAGCGCGGATCGCGTGAAGGAAGCGATTCAAAGGAATCGCGAAAATCCCCGCTTGAAGTTTGTGCGTGGCGACGCTCAGGGGATGCCGTTTTCTTCGGACAGTTTCGACCTCGTGTATTCCCGCATGTTGCTGCAATACCTGCGCGAAAAAGAAAAAGCGGTCGCAGAAATGGTCCGCGTGTGCAAGCCGCAAGGCACCGTCCTGCTGCAAGACTTGGACGGGCAGCTTCTATGGCACTACCCGGAGGACGCGAGGGTGCAGCGTGCCGTCGAAAAAGTGCTGGCCAGTCTGGCGCCGACGGGTTTTGACCCGTTCATTGGCCGCAAGCTCTTCTGGCTGGCGCAAAAGGCAGGATTGAAAAAGCTGGACGTGCAAGTCGAATGCTACCACCTGATCGCCGGGGCGGTTGAGCAGCGCATTCTCAGGCAGTGGGAATTGAAGCTGGACATTGCAAAGTCCCGGATGGCCAAAGCGCTTGGCAGCAAAGAGGAAGCGGAGGAACAAATACAGAGGTTCCTCGAATACCTGTGCAGGCCTGACACGCTGACGTACTCCGTGCAGTTCACAGTGACAGGTGAAAAGGCGGCATAAACAGCGCCGTCAAGCTGACCGAGTCGCATTGTGATTCGGGCAATGAAGAATGCCAGTGGGGGCAGATGCGTGGGGCAAACGCAGAAAAGAGAATTCAAGGACGGACCTTTTGTCCTTTCGTATTCGGGAAGAGCACTGGGTGGGGATCTAACGACAAACTAGGTGGCAGTTTCTTCGAGAAAGGTAGCTAAATTATGTTGCTAATACGCAGCCAAGATAACGGCTCTCCAACTGTCGGGAAAAGGATTTTGTCGCTGACTGTGGTCGCGTTTTTCCTCGGCAGCAGTGTGTCCGCTCAAAATCAAGGAGTGCCCGACATATCCCGCATGAGCATCGAAGAGCTGATGAATGTCGAAGTCACTTCCGTGGCCAAGCGACCGCAAAGAGTGGCAGACGCGGCGGCGGCTGTCTTTGTGCTCACACAGGAGGACATTCGTCGTTCCGGCGCGGCCAGCATTCCCGAAGCGCTGCGCATGGTCCCCGGACTGCAAGTGGCACGTATCGATGAGAACAAATGGGCTATTGGCTCGCGCGGGTTCAACGGCCGCTTCGATAATAAGCTGCTGGTTCTCATTGATGGGAGAAGCGTTTATACGCCGCTCTTTTCGGGAGTGTATTGGAATGTCCAAGACGTGATGCTGGAAGACGTGGATCGAATTGAAGTGATCCGCGGTCCAGGCGCCACCCTGTGGGGCGCAAACGCCGTGGACGGAGTCATCAATATGATTACCAAGCCGGCGAAGGCCACGCAGTCCGGGATCTTGACTGCGGAGGTTGGAACAGAGGAGAGAGCGGCTGAAGGCGCTCGCTATGGCGGAAAAATCGGCAATTCCTCTTACTACCGGATTTACACAAAATATTTCGATTGGCGGCCCTCCTACGATGTAACTGGAAAGCGCGCTAACGACGGATGGGACGCGGTTCGCGGCGGGTTCCGAATGGATATTCAGCCCACAGGGCCGAATTCACTCACGCTGCAAGGAGATCTTTATCAAAGTAATTATAACGAGACCCTGACCATACCTTCCTTGAATCCGCCGTATTCAAGCACGTTTCCGAATAACGGAGATTATAAGGGTGGAAACCTGCTTGGCCGCTGGAATCACTCCTCTTCTCGCTCTTCCACATCGTTGCAGGTGTATTTCGACAATACGAACGTTGTCGACAATTCGTTGTTCACAGACCA
>QHYL01000492.1 GCA_003224105.1 Acidobacteriota bacterium
GAGAAGAACTCACCCGTAAGACTGGACCCTGAGGGTTCGATGGCGTGGCCGGCGACGCTTGCTGCGGAGGCGCTGAAATCGAGTTTGGAATGAAAAGCAACAGGATCGAGAGAGGTAGGGAAGCCAGCCGCGCGAGCGTTAGGCACGCCGCAACGCGCCTCATTATGGTTGCCATGCAGATCATACTTTGGTTCCCATATTGTATATGGGAGGGATAAGGTGACGTACGAGTTGCCAGGTCAACCTTAAAGGCGTTGTGCTAACTTTGGGGCACCTGTGAAATGAGATGGGCTTGCCAATGGCCGCGCTAGTTGGCAGACTCAGCGCGTGGTTATAGGCCTCTTCCCAGAACTCGACGCACCCGGCGGGGTGCAGCGCGTGGGGCGCCATTTGGCGGCGGTGCTGACCGAGTTTGCCACCAGCCGCGGGTGGGACTGCCGGCTGCTCAGCTTGAACGATTCCCCGGAATTGCACCGCGCCGCCGTGGGCGGGCGGGAATTTGTGTTTACCGGTTGTGAGAAGGCCAAAGTGCGCCTTGCGGTGACGGCCTTGCGCGCGGCGAAACGGGACGCGAAGCTAGTGCTGGCCGGGCATCCAAATCTCGCCCCAGTCGTGCAGGCGTTGCGCTTGGTTGCCCCGAAGATGAAGAGCATTGTCTGCACGCACGGCGTGGAAGTGTGGGAACCGCTGGGACGTTTGCGGCGAGCGGCGCTGCGGCGCGCCAATCTCGTGCTGGCTCCGAGTCGCGACACGGCAGAGCAAGTAGCTACGCAACAAGAAGTCGCGCGCGAGCGGATTCGCGTGCTGCCCTGGGCGCTCGATCCGCAATTCGAGGCGCTTCTGGCGAATACAGCTTCGAGACCACCGAAAGAATTCCCCAACGGACGTGTCATTCTTACGACGGGGCGCTGGGTTGCGGCAGAACGCTATAAGGGAATGGACACGTTAATCACGGCGTTGCCGAGGCTTCTGACGGCGTGGCCGGCACTGCAGTTGGTCCTCGCGGGGTCCGGAGACGACCGGGCTTGGCTCGAAGCCTTTGCGGAGAAGAATGGCGTGGAGCGCCACGTACATTTTCTGAGCGGGCTGAGCAACGAGGAATTGGCAGCTTGCTACAAGGCCTGCGAGGTTTTTGCTTTGCCTAGCCGCGGGGAAGGATTTGGCCTCGTTTATCTGGAGGCCATGGCCTGCGGCAAGCCCGTGATTGGAGGGACGCATGGGGGAGCGCCGGAGCTGATTCAGGATGGTGTCACCGGCTACTTGGTGCCGCACGGGGATCCCATCCAGCTGGCCACGGCCGTGCAAACGCTGCTCGCGGACCCGCAGCACGCCAGGGAAATGGGCGCCCGCGGCCGGCAAACCGTTGATCACGAATACCGCTTCCAGAATTTTGTGAAAGCTCTGAAAAAAATCCTGCGCGATCAATGCGAATCCTGAACGTCACGGAGACCTACGCGCCATTTCTGGAATTTGGAGGGCCGCCCGTGAAAGTGCGGGCTCTTGCCGAAGGCCTGGCGCGCAAAGGGCATCAAGTAACAGTCGTGACAGCCGACTGGGGATTGGGAAAACGCGCAGCGGCAACGGACGAGAAAAACACATCGGAATGGTCGCCGTTCGGATGGCGACGCAAAGAAAACAAGGTCGAGACGATTTATCTGCCAACCTGGCTGCATTACCGGCAAGTGAGCTGGAACCCGGCGGTCAAGCGTTTCTGCGGGACGCGGCTGGGAGACTTCGACATCGCGCACATTTTCGGACTATACGATTTGCTGGGTCCTGCTGTGGCCGCGGCTTGCCGGGTGCGCGCCATCCCTTACGTGGTCGAACCCATCGGCATGTTTATCCCGATTGTGCGAAACCTGTGGCTGAAGCGCATTTATCACGGTATGTGGGGAACACAAATGCTCCAAGCAGCAAGCGCCGTTGTGGCTACTTCGGAGCAGGAAATCGAAGAACTGGCGTCCGGAGGAGTCCCGCGAGCGAAGATCGTCATGCGGCGAAATGGAGTGGAGGCGCCCGAATCGTGGCCGGAGCCTGGAGCGTTTCGCAGCAGGCTTGACGTCCCAAAAGACACGAAAGTTGTGCTTTTCCTCGGACGCCTATCTGTGAAAAAGAGTCCGGAGTTGCTGCTGCGGGCGTTTGCGGAAGTAAGAAGGCAATTGGAAGGAACAAGGCTGGTTTTTGCGGGACCCGACGAGGGCGGGATGAAGCGGCAACTGGAGCAAGTGGCGGAGCAACTCGGCGCGAGCCAGCGCGTTCAATTCGCTGGGCCGCTGTTCGGCCAAGATAAGTGGGCGGCTTACCGGGATGCCGACGTTTTTGTCCTGCCGTCACAGAATGAAAATTTTGGAAACACTGCTGCGGAAGCGGTTGCCGCCGGCACGCCCGTCATTGTGACGGAACAATGCGGGATAGCGCCGCTGCTCGCGAACGAGGCTGGTTTAGTTGTGAAACACGAAGTGCAGGACCTGGCGAAGGTTCTCACGCGTTTTTTGACTGACGACAAACTCCGTGGACATCTCCGGGCAGGATGCGCTAAAGTCACCAAGGAACTGGGATGGGAAAGTCCTGTCCGCGAAATGGAGTCCTTGTACGCAGGGTTTGTCTCTCGCAAGGGAACATCGGGAGAATTCCAACAAGCAGGATAGGTTTCCGGTGCCCAAACCAAAACACTCTCTCTTTCGCGCTGTATGGTGGAGTTGCAACCTGCTTTTGGCGGTGGCGCTCTTCGCTGTAGCTTACACGGGAGTCCGGGAGTTCTCGGTCCGGCGTTACCTCGATGGATACTCGGACGCCATTATTCCCAATTTCCTGCCTGCCGAGCGCAAGGTGCAGGCAATTCTGGATTGGATGCGCGCGGAGCCATCGCGCGGAATCGCGGACAATCCTGCAACACTGGCGACTCGTGATCCCGAGACCACTCTCAATTACGCGCAGTTGTTGAAGGTTTGTGGCACCGCAACGAATGCCTTTCTGAATCTTGCGCGGGCCTCTGACCTCCAGGTGCGCAGGCTGCTTCTGTTATCGCCCAACAGCACGGCCAAACATGTCGTGGCTGAAGTGCTGATCAACGGGCGTTGGGTCGTGGTTGACCCTGCTTACCGCCTGATCATGAAGGATGCGCAAGGCCGGCTTCTAACACACCAAGAACTTCAGGACCCGGCGATTTTCAACCAAGCCATCAGCGCCGTGCCGAATTATCGTCGCGAGTACAGCTATGAACGTGTTGCGCACATGCGACTGTCGCGCCTGCATCTGCAAAGACTAATCGGGGCCATCTATCCAGGCTGGGAAGAAAAATTGGACTGGAGCCTGCTACTGGAGCGGGAGTCGTTCTTCTATCTTGTGCTTGCGGCTGTGGCCACAATCTTCTTTCTACTTGTGCGGCAGGCGCTTGGGTGGTACGCCGACAGCATGTTGCGAATTCCCCGCTTTCACTTTCGGGAAAACCTGATCCGGGCCGGCGCGGCGTTCTTCTCGACGCCGGAGATCAAAGAATAGCGTGTGCGGGATTTGCGGAGTCGCCTTCACTTCGCGCAATGCCGATGCAGAATCGCGAGTAAGGGCGATGTGCGCGGCGATGCACCATCGCGGCCCGGATGAAGAAGGGTTCCTCTTGAGCGAAGCCCGTGCCCCCGGGCTCGCTCTGGGCATGCGCCGGCTCAGCATTATCGATTTGGTCGGCGGTCACCAGCCCATCTGGAATGAAACCAAAGACGTCGCGGTGGTATTCAACGGTGAGTTGTACGGTTACCGTGATTTGCGCGAGCGCCTGGTCCTCTGCGGACACCGCTTTGCGACGCAATCCGACACGGAAATTCTCGTCCACGCCTGGGAAGAGTGGGGCGAAGACGCGCTCAACGAGCTGCGCGGAATGTTTGCGTTTGCGCTCCTCGATTTGCGCGAGCGTTACGCCACGGCGCCAATTCTTTTTCTGGCGCGCGATCCGCTGGGAATTAAGCCGCTCTATTACACGCAGACGCCGCAAGGGTTTGCGTTTGCTTCGGAAGTGCGAGGGCTCCTTGCAGCCGGCTTGGCGCCAAGAAGCTTATCGCGGGATGCGTTGACCTCTTACCTTTTATTCGGCAGCGTGAGCGAGCCGGTGACGCTTGTCGAAGGTGTGTTCAGCCTGCCTCCAGGCCACCGCATGTTGCTCCACGTTCCGGAGCGCCGCCGCGTGCCGCGCGCACGGCAATGGTGGGATCCTGCCCTGTCTCCCGCGGCGCGAGACACACGAAAACCCCGCGATCTTGCCTCTGCAGCCAAGAAGTTGCGGCCGATGCTCGAAGATGCGGTGAAGACGCATCTGATTGCTGACGTTCCTGTGGGATTGTTCCTTTCGAGCGGGCTGGATTCGGGAGCCATCGCCGCTCTGGCCGCAAAAGCGCAATCGGGAATTCAGAGTTTCACGCTTGCGTTTCCAGGGACAGCCTTTGATGAGGCAGCAGCAGCCCGCGTGATCGCGCAACATTGCCGGACGAAACACACCGAAGTTCCGCTGGGTGGCGCGGCAGTTGTTGAGCGAATGGACGAGGCCATTGCCGCGCTGGACCAGCCCACCATGGATGCCGTGAATACCTATTTTGTTTCCTGGGCAGCGCGGGAAGTCGCGCTGAAAGTGGCGCTTTCCGGCCTAGGCGGCGATGAACTTTTTGCCGGATATCAAACGTTTGCGGACACGCCGCGCGTGGCAAGACTGATTCGCACCGCTTGGTTTGTGCCTGCCGTTGCAAGGGAATTGACGAAACTGCTGGTTGCCGCGCTTGCTGGAAGCCGCGGTTCGCCCGATGCAGGGCGCAAGGCAATTGCCGCCTGGGTTTCTCCCGACTCTCTCCCGCATCCCTATTTCTTCACGCGCGCGCTTTTCCCCCCAGGGAAACTGGAACAGATTATCGAGCCACGATTCCGCCCCAGTACGATCGGACCGGATGGCGTAACGCTCGAGCCGACCTGGATCGGCTGGCTGCAAAGGGCCGCCGACGAAGCGCGCAAACAGGAACCAGTGGCGGGGATTTCCTGGCTGGAGATACGCAGTTACATGGCGAGCACGCTGCTGCGCGACACGGATTCCGTGAGTATGGCGCAGTCGCTCGAAGTGCGCGTGCCAATGCTGGACACGCCGCTGATGGAATTTGTGAACGCTTTGCCGGATGCGGCGCGCCGGCGGCCCGGCATACAGAAGGCATTGCTGGTGGAGGCGATTCGCGACTTGTTGCCGGCTGAAATCCTAGGGCAGAAAAAGCGCACATTTACACTACCGTGGGAAGAATGGTTGCGCGGTCCGCTGCGAAAAAGGGTGGAGGCCAGTTTCGGGAACCCTGCGCCTGCTTTGAAGCCTGTGTTGCGCCCCGGCGGAGTACAAGTTGTTTGGAAGGAATTTCTAGCTGGAAGAACCACCTGGGCCCGCCCGTGGTCTCTTTTTGTGCTGAACGAATGGTGCCGCCGCCATCTCGCCGCGTAAACCGGCGGGCTGAGGTACACTGACCCATCATCCGATGAACATTCTGGGGATTAACGCGTACCACGGAAACGCATCCGCCGCGGTTGTCTGCGAGGGGAAGCTGATTGCTGCTGTCGAAGAGGAGCGCTTCAATCGCGTCAAATACGCGGCGGGATTTCCCGCTCAGGCGATTCGCTACTGCCTGAAGGCGGCCGGTCTGACGCTGAACGAAATTGATCACGTCGCCGTGCCGCGAAATCCTTACGCGCGGCTGGCTACGAAAATATTCTATGCGCTGCGCATGCCTTCGTTTGCGCGCGAACGCGCCAAAGTCCTGCTGAAATTCCAGGGCATTCCTGAAGCCTTGGCGCAGGCGTACGACGCCGACCCGAAAAAAATCCGCGCAAAGTTTCACCGCATCGAGCATCACCAGGCGCATCTGGCCAGCAGCTTCTATTGTTCGCCCTTCGACAACGCCGCGCTGCTCTCTGCCGATGGCCTCGGAGATTTCGCCAGCACCATGTGGGGAACGGGCAATGGCCGCCACATGAAAATCGAAGGCGCCATCGCGTTTCCGCATTCCTTGGGACTTTTTTACAGCGCCGTCACCCAATATCTGGGCTTTTTGAAATTCGGCGACGAATACAAAGTCATGGGCCTGGCGGCCTACGGCCAGCCTGAACAATTGGAACTATTCGGTGACATCGTACGATTTGAAAACGGTTCCGATAGCCGTGGGTTCCGCTTGGGGCTGGATTACTTTTCACACCATCGCACGGGGCCGGAGATGTCCTGGGCGGAGGCGGGCAAAACGCCCACGCTCGGCAAGTTGTTTTCAGAAGGGATGGAAAGGCGGCTGGGTCCGGCGCGCTCGGCGGACCAAGCCCTGGAACAACGTCATCGCAACCTGGCGGCTTCGCTGCAGGTACGGCTGGAGGAAGTCTATCTCGGCATGTTGAAGAGACTTGCGGACCGGACAAGATTGAAAGCCGTTTGCCTGGCTGGCGGTGTGGCTTTCAATTGCGTGGCGAATGGAAAAATCTTTGATGCCACGCCATTCGAGCAGGTTTACGTTCATCCGGCTGCGGGAGATGGCGGACTTTCCGTCGGAGCCGCGTTCTTCGTGTGGCATCAGATTCTTGGCCGGCCCCGATCATTTGTGATGGACCATGCCTACTGGGGCCCGGAATACTCGCCTGAACGAATTCGCCGCGCCGTTGATTCGAATGGCCTGGCACAAAAGGGCTGCGTCATATCCGAACTTCGTGAACAAGAATTGATGCGCCGCGCTGCAGGCCTCATCGCCGATGGCAAAATCCTTGGCTGGTTTCAAGGGCGAGCAGAATGGGGCCCTCGCGCGCTTGGCAATCGCAGCATCGTGGCCGATCCGCGTCGTCCGGAAATGAAGGAAATTCTTAACCAGCGCATCAAGCATCGCGAAGTCTTTCGGCCGTTTGCACCGTCGATTCTCGCAGAAGCCACGGCGGAATATTTTGAAAAATCCCATCCCTCGGCGTTCATGACGCTGGCGTACTCTGTGCGCCCGGAAAAGCGCGAAAAAATTACCGCATCTACGCACGTGGACGGCACAGGGCGCCTTCAAACCGTCACGCGAGAGGCAAACCCTCGTTACCATGCGCTGATTTCCGCGTTTCGCGATCTCACGGGTGTACCCGTCGTCCTGAACACTTCCTTTAACGATAACGAGCCGATTGTCTGCCGCCCCGAGGAAGCCATTGACTGCTTTCAGCGCACAAAAATGGACGGGCTGGTCCTGGACGACCTGTTGATCACACGTCCGTGACCGACAAAGATTCTTTGTGCCTTGTGCTGAACCGCGTGTTTACCACGGCTTGATCCGAATACAATACGGATCCTGCGCCGCTGTGTGTTCGTTCAGGTGCGAGGAGCTGACATGAGACGCCGTCGTTTTCTGCAAAATCTTGCCGCCGGCACTGCGGGCATATCTTATCTGCCATCGGCTTGGCGGGATGATGCGGCTCCGTTTGAAGAAAGCTCGAAGATTGCGCAACTGATTGAGGATTCTGGTTCTTTAGCAGACGTGGATGGGCACACGCTCCTCTGCGAGGTTCAATACTCAGGCAAAAACTGGAAAGTCTATGAGGACCTGCGAACGCGGGACGGCGCCATCGTTTTTCTTTCGAATCAGGGCGCCAAGCGCGTCCTGCCAAAATCTGCGGAAGCGGTCTTTGCGGAAGCGGAGCCGCCATACCTTGGCCTGAATTTGGACGAAATCGGTTTGGCGGGAGCCGATCTTTTGGCCGACCGGCTCCTGCAAGGCGGAGATGATCCGGACCCCGCAGCCGTGAAGTCTGCCGCTCCGCCGCAGGCATCCAACACAAAAGAGCGTGGCGGAGGTTTTCGGCTGCCCTGGAACACTTTCGTGGGAACCA
>QHYL01000493.1 GCA_003224105.1 Acidobacteriota bacterium
TTCACCACGCCACCAGGCAGGTCGCTGGTCTCACAAATCTGACACAGATCACCGGTAATGAGAGGATATTTCTCCGAAGGAATCGCAATCACTGTGTTGCCCATGCAAATTGCGGCCATCACTAGCGACACAAAACCAAGCAACGGCGTGTCCGCAGGGCAGAGAATACCCATCGTTCCAATGGGCTCCTTCATTGCAAGCGCGACGTTCCGAAACGGCGGATTGTGCGCCGCGCCGTCAAATTTATCGGCCCATGCGGCGTAAGAAAAAATCCGCTCAATGCCGATGCTGACTTCTGCTTGCGCCTGTTTCTTCCCAACGACTGCGGACAAGCGCGCCGCAATTTCCTCCCGGCGTTGCGACAGATTTTCCGCGATGTAGTAGAGCACTTGCGCGCGATTGTTCGCGGTAGCTTTTCCCCAACTTTCCGCTTTGCGCGCGGCTTCGACAGCGTTACGAATGTCCTTGCGATTGCCAAGCGGCGCCTCGCCTAGCAACCGCCCATCCGCGGCTCGCACGGCCATGCTGTAGCCGGAATCGGGCCGCGCTTGCTTTCCGCCAATATAAAGCTTCACGGTGCGGTCAATCGCAGGAATAGAGGAATCTGTTGCAGGTTCCGGCGGCTGCTCGATGGCAAGCGGCGTCGTTTGAATCTGAGGGGCCTGCTTGAACCAAGTTGGCTCCAGGTATTCCATTAAGCCTTCGCGCCCGCCCTCGCGCCCAAAGCCGCTTTCGCGATAGCCGCCGAATCCGCAAGCCGCGTCGAACAGATTTGTACAGTTCACCCAAACCACTCCGGCTTTCAGTTGCGCGGCAACGTGCAAAGCGACGTTGATGCTCTCGCTCCAAACGCAGGCGGCCAGGCCGTACACCGTATTGTTCGCCAGCTCGACGGCTTCGCGCGGCGTGCGAAACGTCATCGCCGCAAGCACTGGCCCGAAAATCTCCTGCTGGGCCACCACCGAACTCGGGTGCACGTTGCTCAGAAGCGTTGGCGGAAAATACAAGCCGCGCGACGGCACAGGAATCGACGGCTGCCAGCAGGTCGCCCCTTCGGCCACGCCTTGATCCACCAACCGCTGGATGCGCTCAAGCTGCACCTGTGCGACGATCGCGCCGATGTCAATCGCTTTGTCGAGCGGCGGACCGATGCGCAACGTGTTCATGCGGTCCTGAATTTTGGTGATGAGCTTCTCCGCGATGCTCTCTTGCATTAAGAGGCGCGAGCCCGCGCAACAAACCTGCCCTTGATTGAACCAGATGCCATCCACTAACCCTTCCACCGCGCTATCCAGGTCCGCATCCTCAAAAATGATGAAGGGGGATTTGCCGCCAAGTTCGAGTGAAATCTTCTTGTGGCTTTGCGCCGTGGCTTTGCGGATGGCGCGTCCAACTTCCGTGGAGCCTGTGAACGCGATCTTGTCCACGTCCGGGTGCTTCACCAGCGCGTCGCCAGTCGCGCCATCGCCCGTCACAATGTTTACCACGCCGGGAGGCAGTGCAATTTCCTGGCAAATTCGCGCGAAGGCCAGTGCGGTCAGAGGAGTGAATTCCGCCGGTTTCAGGACCACGGTATTTCCAGTGGCAAGGGCCGGCGCGATTTTCCATGCCAGCATCAGCAGCGGAAAGTTCCAAGGAATGATCTGGCCCACGACCCCGCACGCTGTGTATCCGGGAAATTCCTGATCGAGAAGCTGCGCCCACCCCGCGTGATGATAGAAATGCCGGGCCACGAGCGGGATATCAATGTCGCGGCTCTCGCGAATCGGTTTTCCGTTGTCCAGTGTTTCGAGCACCGCGAGCCAGCGCGAATGCTTTTGAACCTGGCGAGCCAGTGCGTAAAGATATCTTGCGCGAGCATGAGGCGTGAGCGCTTGCCACGCCGGCAATGCCGCGCGGGCTGCTTTCACGGCGCGATCCACGTCCTCCATCGAGCCCTGCGCGACCGTCGCCAGTTTTTCGCCTGTGGAAGGATCCGCCGTTTCAAAATAAGTCCCCGCCGCAGGTGCTTGCCAATTCCCATTAATGAAATGACCGAAGCGGCGTTCATGGAGATCGAGCCATGCCACAGCCTCACGCGGATCTTCCGGCGCGGGCCCGTACTCCATGGTCATGAATTTTTCGACGATGCTCATGGACTATGTCTCGCTTCTTTCATCGCACTAAAATTCACACGCTCACGCCATGGGATGCCGATAGTCCGCCGAATACCTTCCCGTCGCATAATGCTCCAGCTGGCGCTCAATATCAGCCAGCATTCCACTCGCGCCGAAGCGGAACAATTCCGCTTTCATCCACGATGTGCCCAATTCTTCTTTCATCAGCGCCAGCCATTCGAGCGATTGCTTAGCCGTGCGAATTCCGCCTGCCGGCTTGAAGCCAACAGCCATTCCCGTTTCCTGCGCGTATTCGCGAATCGCGCGCACCATCAGTAAACTCACCGGCAGAGTGGCGTTCACTGGTTCCTTCCCCGTGGAAGTCTTGATAAAGTCGGCTCCCGCCATCATCGCTACCAGGCTGGCGCGTGCCACGTTCCGCAACGTCACCAAGTCTCCCGTTCCCAGAATCACTTTCAGATGCGCTGGGCCGCAGGCATTTTTGAACGCCGCAATTTCGTCATAAAGCGCCTGCCACCTCGCGCCAAACACGTGCGCGCGCGTAATCACCACGTCAATCTCATCGGCCCCTGCCTCCACCGAGCGCCGAATTTCATTCACGCGCTCCTGCAGCGGCGAAAGACCCGCGGGGAATCCGGTCGAGACTGCAGCCACGTGAATGCCGCTGCCTTCCACGGCGCGCCGCGCTGTTTCAACGAAGGTGTGATACACGCATACGGCTGCCACCTTGACGTTCAGGCTCTCGGCGCCAAGTTTTTGCAAAATCTCCTGCTGAATCGGTTGCCGCGCCTTCGCGCACAATCGCCGCACGCGCTCGTCGGTATCGTCCCCGGAAAGCGTCGTCAGGTCCATGCACGTGATGGCGCGCAGCAGCCACGCCGCCTGCCACTCCTTCTTTACTGTTCGCCGCGTGACCAGCGTTTGCGCTCGCCGTTCAACCGCGCTGGTGTTCACGCGTACCACGTCGATCCAATCCAGACTCAGCGGAATCCCGCGGTTCGGTTGTAATTCGCGCCCCCCATATTGCGCAATGGCCGTGTCCGAAGGAGAAATCGAGTTCGCTGTTGACACGGATAGGCGGTCGAAGCTGGATTCATGCATTGCGGCTGGCTTGTCGCGAAGGGTCATGGAATTTCTGCACAAAATCTGGCAAACGCAATCGGTATTTCATCTTATCACTGCCGCCGGGCGTTTACAGGCTGGCGCAGCGTTTCTGCCACTCTTTCTCAAATTCCGCCCGGCCCCGGAACGATTTTTGCGTGCCCACTTTGGTCGTCGAAAGCGCCGCATAGAGGCTTGCCCGTCTCAATGCTACTATTTCGGAAAAGCCTTCGCTCAAAAACACCGCAAAGCTGCCAATAAACGCGTCGCCTGCCCCCGTTGTGTCCACTGATTGCACCTCGAATGGTGGCACGAGCTCCGTACCCTCATCGCTCGCCATAAGGCATCCCCGCTCGCCGCGCGTAATGATCACGCCCTGCATTCCTTGCTCGAGCAGGTACCGCGCGCAGTCTTTTGCATCTCCTGCCGTATGCACAGGCATTCCCGTGATCGTTTCCGCCTCGCTTTCATTCGGAATTAAGTAGTCCACACCACGGATTTTCTCGAAGTCTATCGCTTGCGCCGGCGCGGGATTCACGATGCAGCGAATTCCTTTGTTCTTCGCGAATTGCACCGTGTGATAAACGGTGCGCAGCGGGATTTCGAATTGCAGCACGATGGCATTCGCTTTTCGCAAGAGCGGTCCAGCCGCATCCACGTCCTCAGGAGCCAGCAAATCATTCGCGCCTTTCACCACAAAGATGCGGTTTTGCCCCTCGGGATCCACGAATATCGGAGCGACACCGCTGGAAACGCCTTCCGCGGTGCTCACATAGGTGGTATCGATTCCCAGCGATTCGAAATTCTTGACCGTGGCCGGGCCGAACAAATCCTTTCCGACTTTTGCCACCACAGCAACGTTGGCTCCGCACAAACGTGCGGCAACTGCCTGGTTTGCGCCCTTTCCGCCAAACCCCAGGTCGAAGCTTTCGCCAAAAATGGTCTCTCCCGGTTTTGGAAACGCGTCGTGATACGTGGTGAGGTCCACGTTCGCGCTTCCCACGACCATGATGAACGGTTGTGCCAAGGAGATGTCTTGTAAATGGGAACTAAGGACGACCTCAGCCCCAATAGACGCCCGCTACAACGCGAACACGTTCCGCGCAATAAACCAAAGGTTCGCTGGACGTTCCGCCAGCCGCCGCACGAACCAGGGATACCAGAACGTCCCGTACGCCACAAGAACAATGGAAGTGCAGCCCTCCGCCGCCAGCCGTTCCTGTTCGCCGCGCTGGATGCCATAAAGCATTTGCACTTCAAAATTCGCTTTCGAAAATCCTTCCTTCGAGGCTTGCTCAGAAAGCCGTCGGATCATCGCCACGTCGTGCGTGGCAAACGCCACTCGCATGCAAGCTTTCTCTTTCCTGGCTCGCAGCAACGCTCTTCCCAGCTCGAAATAATTTGCATCCACGTCCGCCTTGCGTGGAAACGCAATCTCCGGCGGCTCCATGTACGCGCCCTTCACCAGCCGGATCGACGGCCGCAGCGGCAGCAATTTCGCAATATCATCCTTGGTCCGGTGGAGATACGCCTGCAGGCACACGCCCACGTTGGGAAACTCTCCCAGCGAACGCCGGTACAAATCCAGCGTCACGTCCACGTAATTGCTCGCCTCCATGTCGATCCACACCGTCGAGTCTTTCGGGGCGCGCGCAATGATGGCTTTCAAATGGTCGAAGCAAAGATCGCGGGAAAGGTCCAAGCCCAGTTGCGTCAGCTTGACCGAAATTTCCGTTTGTAATCCTTTTTGTCCGATGCGCTCGAGGACTTCCAAGTAATGATCTGCTACTTCCTGCGCTTCGGCGCGGTCGCCGATGTTTTCGCCCAAGCGCGTGAAAACCGTTCCGATTTTCTTGCCTCGCAGCGTCTGGGCGGCGATGAGCGCGTCATCCAGCGTCTCTCCCGGCATGAAGCGTGACACGCTCCTCCGGACAAATTTGTAATGCGAGGCATGATCGCGCAGCCAGTGGTTTTGGGAAGCAGCCAGCAGAAAGGAACGCATCAAACCCATAACGTGTTTAGTCCTCAGAATGTAGCATGCAAGCGCTTGCAGCAGCTCTCTGGCACCCCTAGAGATTCTAAACTACTCTGCGCTAAACTCCGAGTACGCGCAGCAGCGCCCCCGCCAGCAAGCCTCCCGTCAGCGGGCCCAGCACCGGAATGGGTGCGTAAGCCCAGTCCGATCCGCCCTTGCCCGCAATCGGAAGGATCGCGTGTGCGACCCGCGGCCCAAGGTCCCTCGCCGGATTAATCGCGTAACCTGTCGGGCCGCCGAGCGACAATCCAATTCCCCATACCAGGCTTCCTAGCAAATAAGGTCCTAGGCCCGCCGCTGGCCCGCCCGCCGCAACGCTCTTTGAAAGAATCGCTCCCGCCACAAAAACGAACACGAAAGTGGCAATCACCTCGCTCATAAAATTCGCAAACGTTTTGCGAATCGCCGGCGCCGTGCAAAAGCATCCCAGCTTCAATCCCGTATCCGCCGTCTCTTTCCAATGCGGATGATAATGCAGCCACACAAGCGCAGCGCCCACCACCGCTCCCAGCATTTGCGCCGCCAAGTACGGCAAAAACTTTGCAAAATGTCCATCACGCAAAGCGAAGCCCAGCGTCACGGCAGGATTCAAGTGCGCGTCTCTGCTCCCGCAGGCGATCGCCGTGAACACTCCGGCCATTACCGCCACCGCCCATCCTGTGGTAATCACTATCCAACCGCTGCCCTCGGCCTTCGAGCGTTTTAGCAGCACCGCAGCCACCACTCCATCGCCCAGCAAGACCAGAATCATTGTGCCAAGAAATTCACCCAGCCACGGTGAAGTCATAAATCTACGCCTCCTTCAGGATTCCATCCAATCGAACGAGCGAGTGACCGCCTTCTTCCACTGCCGGTAAAGTCGTTCACGTTCCGCTTCCGCAAGGCACGGCTTCCACGTGCGGTCCACGGCCCACTTCGCGCGCAATTCTTCCAGCCCCGCAAAAAAGTTCACTGCCAAACCTGCCGCATAGGCCGCGCCAAGCGCCGTCGTTTCCTGAATCACGGGCCGCACCACTTCGCGGTTCAAAATGTCCGACTGAAACTGCATCAACAGTTCGTTGGCCACCATTCCGCCGTCCACTCGCAGGCTCGCAAGCGCAATTTGCGAATCTTTTTCCATCGCTTCAATCACCTCGCGGGTCTGAAACGCGCTGGCTTCCAAAGCCGCGCGCGCAATGTGTCCTTTATTCGCAAAGCGTGTCAGGCCCGCAATTACCCCACGCGCGCTCTCTTTCCAGTACGGCGCAAAGAGTCCTGAAAACGCCGGCACAAAATAAACGCCGCCATTGTCGTTGACCGTCCTCGCCAGCCCTTCCACCTCCGGACTTTTCGCAATAATGCCCAAATTGTCGCGCAGCCATTGCACAAGCGCTCCGGCAATGGCGACGCTCCCTTCCAGTGCGTAATGCGCCGGCGCGCCGCCAAATTTGTACGCCAGCGTGGTAAGCAATCCGAAGTTCGACGGGACCAGCCGCTCGCCTGTGTTCATCAACAAAAAGCAGCCTGTGCCGTAAGTGTTCTTTACCTCACCGGGATGAAAACACGCCTGCCCTACCAGCGCCGCCTGTTGATCCCCGAGAATTCCCGCAATCGGAACGCCGTCGATAGCTGCAAGGGAAGCCTCCCCATAAATCTCGCTGCTCGAGCGCACTTGCGGCAGCGCGGCTCGCGGAATCTCAAACGCCGCCAACAGCTTTTCGTGCCAATCAAGCGTTCTTATGTTAAGGAGCTGCGTGCGGCTAGCGTTCGTCACGTCGGTTGCGTGGACTCCGCCCTGGCTGCCTCCTGTGAGGTTCCACAGCAGAAACGTATCGATAGTTCCGAAAAGCAGTTCGCCGGCTGCAGCTTTTTCCTTTGCGCCGGGAACATTCTGCAACAGCCAGCGCAGCTTCAGCCCACTGAAGTACGTGCTGAGGGGCAGCCCGGTCTCCGCGCGGAAGCGGTCCTGCCCGCCCGCGGCGGAGAACCGCTTAACCTCATCGGCCACTCGCGTGTCTTGCCAGACGATCGCATTCGCAACCGGCTTTCCGGTTTTGCGCTCCCAAACCACAGTGGTCTCGCGCTGATTGGTGATGCCGATCGCCGCGAAATCCGAAGCGCGCAATCCGCGTTGCGCCAGCGCCTCTGCAATCACTTCCTCAGTGCGCCGGAGAATTTCCAGCGGGTCGTGCTCCACCCAACCGGGTTTTGGATAAATCTGCTCGTGCTCTTTCTGAGCCAGGGCGACCACGCGGCCCGCCTGGTCAAACACCATAAACCGCGTGCTCGTCGTTCCCTGATCGATCGCCCCAACGTAGTTTTTCACCGAAGCCCGCCTCTTTTTGCCGCGCCGCAGCATACTACGCCGTGCCATGTTTTGGAGCGGGGAAATCAACCTCTAGTCCGGCCTCCTAAGAGCGTCGGATCGAGCATGCCTCTTTGAAGTTCCGGCGCGCATCTAATTTATTAGGAGCAAGGGAGAAGGAGCATGAACATGTTGAGACGTGGCTGTTTTACGCTTGCTATTGGTGCGTTCGCTTTCCTGTCGACATTTCAGGCGCCCAGGGCTTCGGCTGCGGGGTCTGGCAGCGTCACGATGACCGTGACCGCCCTCGGCAAGAAAGATGCCCCTCCACCGGCTATCAGCAAGGAGGATGTGCAGCTCTTCGTGAACAAAGAGCGGACGCAGA
>QHYL01000494.1 GCA_003224105.1 Acidobacteriota bacterium
ACAGGGCAGGGAACAATGATCTACTCCGACGAACTTCTGGCTGCTGCGAGGCGAATCTTCTGTTTTGGCACTCCGGAAGAAGCACTGGAATTCCCAACACGCTTTCTGACCTATGCGATGACCTACGCCTCGGATGAGGACATTGAGATCCTCAAGAAGTACTTCGCTGACGACGATTTCAAAGCAGCGCTGGCTGACCCCGCACCTGGGATTTTCGACCAAGGCTCCTGGACGAAATGGAATCAGCGCTACGGCCGTACTCCCGTCCCACCACTTCCGAAGCGACGAATCCCAGGCGTAGACCCGGCCACAGTTCCTGATTTCTTTCCTCCCAAATCATGAACATCTGGGCATCGCGATAAGAACCTGCTGGTCCAGATAAGGACCGCGGCTGAGGCAGAATCGCCTGCCTTCCAAGCTCGCGCATCGCGCCCTGCATTTCTCCTTTGCAATCTTCTTTTCACGATGCTATATACATACACCATGTACGAGTGCAGGCAAAACGCTATCGCCGCAGACTCGAAAAACTGGTGCCCGAAATGTGAGCTTCCAGGTCCGCAGTCGCCTAGTTTTTGTCAGCGGGGAATTGCGAATTCGACGAAGTATGGCGAGAGCACAAACGTCCGAACGTGTGCATGGTGAAGGTTTGCTGTCTGAGAAGAAGAAATGTCTCTTGCGCCACTGGGCAGTCGTGATCCTCTAAGGTCGGAGACCAGTTGCGAGACGCATGCCTCCCTAGATCCAGCCCTCAAAGATTTTCTTGACCGAGTGATCATCCCCGCGTTGGTCCGAGAATTCACGAAAACTCTGCTTGCCAGTTCAGAAGGTGCAGAGGCACAATCGTTGCAGCATGCTCGCCGGGAGGATTGAGTGCGAGAATTGCGCTGCGCCATATACGCAAGATTTTCTTCTGACCGCCAAAGTCCAACCAGTATCTCTGACCAAATAAGGAAATGCCGCGACTATGCAGCACGACAGCCTGGTTGGCTTGTGTTGGATCAGCACATCTATTCCGATGAAGCCATCAGCGGTACGAGCACGGAAAGGGAAGGACTGCAGAAACTTCTAGCGGCGGCAGGCGCGCCCAGCCGTCCGTTTGACTGTATTCTCATTGATGATACTTCCCGCTTGACCCGCAAGCTTGCGGATGCGCTCAACCTCTATGAGCGGCTTACCTTCGCTGGGGTGCGCCTGGTTGCGGTTTCTCAAGGCGTGGATTCCGAGAGTTCGCAGGCGGAATTGTTGATTGGTGTTCATGGCCTCATTGACGCTGTGTATTGGCGCGAACTCGGACAAAAAACTCACAGAGGGATGCAGGGGCTGGCCTTGAGGGGATTTCACACAGGCGGTCGGTGCTTTGGCTATAAATCCATCAAACTGAAAGACAGTAGTGCACGTCTTGAGATAGACCGCGCCGAGGCTGAGATTATTAACAGAATCTACCGTTTGTACGCCGAGTCGGGTTATTCGATGAAGCGAATTGCCCACACTCTAAATGCTGAAGGTGTGCTTGCGCCGCAGCCGCAAAAAGGACGATTCAGTCGCTCTTGGTGCGTGTCTTCGGTCCGACACATCCTACTAAACACTCGATATGTCGGAAAAACAACCTGGAATACGCGTCGCAAGATTCGCGTACCTGGAACGGGCAAAAGAGTGTTTAGGCCGCGGCCACGGACGGAATGGGTGATTTCCGAGACGCCCCATCTGAGGATCGTTACTGATGAACTCGCGACCGCGGTGCGGCGCCGACTTCAGACCGTTAAGCAGATGTTTGGAAAGGACGGTCGTGGTTTAGCTTCGGGTCCCAAGCGGTATCTGTTCTCAGGTCTCTTAAAGTGCGGTGTTTGTGGCGGAAGCATCGCGCTCGTTTGCGGGCGCGGTCGGCACGGCGCGGATCGCTATGGGTGCTCGCTTCATCACCAACGAGGCGATTCGGTGTGCCGAAATCGCTTGCTTGTCCGCCGAGATGAACTTGAAGAAAGCTTGTTGCGAGGACTCTCCGAATCAGTTCTGCGGACCGAAGTTATTGACTATGCCGTCGCCCGGGTGGAAGAGGCTCTTCGAAAAAGATTCGAGGAACTTGACGCCGAGCTTGAGAAGCTCCGGCAGCGGAAACAGCAGATCGAAGCCGAGATTGCACGCTTGATTCAGGCAATTGCCGATGGTCAGGGATCACAGAGCATCACGGCCGCAATCGCAGAACGAGAGCGTGAGCTGCGTAACATCACTGACAAACTACTGGAACCACGGCCCGGATCATTGCGCTCCACGTTGGACGAGTTGCGAACCTTTGCTGTATCGCGTCTCACAGACATCCGCAATCTAATCGCACATCCAGAGAGCGTCGACCAAGCTCGGGGCGGCGCTCGCGGAACACTTCGGTGCATTCACGCTCGAACCCGTCATGCAGGCTGGGAAAACCACGTATCTTGCTCACGGCAAAGTAGATTTCTTCGGAGACGAAGCGATGGCGCGAACGGGTGGTGCCGGGGGCCAGAATCGAACTGGCTACGCCCGCCTTTTCAGGGCGGCGCTCTACCAATGAGCTACCCCGGCATTTTTGAAGCTTTTTAATTTTAGGGGCGTTAGCGAGTGGTGTCAATTCGGCGCACGCCTGCACTCGCGACGAGGTGCGTCATGACACCAACGAAGAGAGCAACCATGCCAAGGAGGCTTCGCCAGCCGCGTCCAGCCATGCCGAGCGGCGGCTCCGCAAGGAAGGCCATGGATAACGCAAGAACAGAAGTCAGAATGAGGATGGAACCGATGATTTGCAGGACGCGCCGCCACCTGGAGGTTTGTAGTTGAAGGTAGAGACCGAGGACGGTATTTACCAGTGCTCCCGCAAGCAAATAAATGTGCCGGGAGACGTACATCATTCGCAGTTCAGGTGGCAACTGCTCCATGGCGGGATGATGGTGGCCTAGCTGCTGGCCACTCAGCAAAAAAGCAACGATGGCTGCAATTCCGATGATGAGATGAACGCGGCGGAGCATAGGCGCGGGCATGGTAACACGGCCGTTGCAAGACTGAATTCTCGGTTACCAGGAATTGGAGAAGAGGCGCGTAGCTGCCGACAGGTTGCATTTCTGATATTTTGAGTACGCTGCCGCGGCGCGCTGCCGAATCTGATCTGCGGACTCGTTCGAAATCCATCCGTCCACCGCGGCCTTCAGAGTGTAGGCTTCCGGCGCGATCAAGCCAGTTGTCCAAAGAAGAGGCTGCGCACCCGTTTTTCGGAGAAGGTCTTTGAAAAAGGACTTACTCGCGCAAGCCAGGACGATGGCGGAGCGATTACCGCTCGCTTGGTTCGGGAATTCCAGCGGCAAAGAAAAATCCATCAGACCATCGTGGCCGACGTAAACCACGAGTTCCGGAGAGGCAGGTACGCTTTCAGGTTTGCTTCCCAAAGCAGTGGGGAATGAAATCACTTCGGGAGCTAGTCCCGCTGAAGCCCGAAAGAAATCGGTTAATGCTTGCTTGATTTCGCTGCCTTCGTACGCGTCGGCAATGAGAATCGTTCCACTCGCACGATGCCGGAAAATGCTTCTTTCGAGGATGTACGACTTTGGTTTCGGAAGCGACGAAATCTCTTTCCAATCAGCGGTCTTTCTGAAGAACGTCCGAACGCCATAGGCGGCGCCCCAGTATAAGTTGCGGCTGGGATCCTCGCCGTTTCCTAGCGCGGGTGGAACCGGAATGATGCCTTGATGCTCATTATCGGCCAACGCGACAAAAACGTGGATGACGCGCGGCCTATCGGCTAGTGCAATAGGGGGCGCCGAGGACGTTGCGTTCTGAACGAATGCCTTGTGTTCCAGCGATACTGGAGCACAAAAGTACGCATAGACCAGTGCCGTGAAGAGGGGAATCCGCACTCCGCTGCCTTTGTGCCAGTTATTGCTGAGATTCATCGAATTCTTTCATCCAGTTGCGATTTTTGAGGACTTCGCGCGGCTTGGTGCCGTCGGGCGGACCGACGATGCCGTCTTTTTCCATGAGGTCGATGAGGCGCGCGGCGCGGCCGTAACCGATGCGCAAGCGGCGCTGCAATGTGGAAGTGGAAGCACGGCCGGCGTCGCAAACGACTCGAACGGCGTCTTGATAGAGGTCGTCGTCGACATCCTCGCTGCCGTCAGCATCGGCGCCATTAGCCCCATCGACTGGTTTGCCATTTTCGTCTTTCGGCGCTTCGAGGAGTTCTTCCTGGTATTTCGCTTGGGCCTGGTCGCGCCAGAAATTGCATACTTCGCTGATTTCGTCTTCGCTGACCAGCGGCCCGTGAATGCGGTGCAGGCGCGCCGAACCGGCTGGCAAGTAGAGCATGTCTCCCCTGCCGAGGAGCGATTCCGCGCCGTTCGAGTCGAGAATGGTGCGCGAGTCTACTTTGCTGGCCACGCGGAAAGAAATGCGGGCAGGGAAGTTCGCCTTGATCAAGCCGGTGATGACGTCCACGGAAGGCCGCTGTGTGGCGAGAATCAAATGAATGCCCACGGCGCGTGCCATCTGGGCCAACCGCGTGATGGATTCTTCCACGTTGTTGGTGTCCACCATCATCAGGTCGGCCAATTCGTCAATGACGATGACGAGATAGGGAAGCGGCTTGTGCTGGGGCTCTTCGACGTTGTCGAAAAGCGAGAGCGACTGCTCCTTCTTGAACGTACGGTTGTATTGGTCGATGTTGCGAACGCCACGCTGCGCCAGGAGCTTCAGGCGGTTCTCCATTTCGCGCGTGGCATTGCGCAGAACGTTAGAGGCGACTTTCGGATCGGTCACCACCGGCGCGATCAAGTGAGGGATGTTTTCGTAAAGGCTCAGCTCGAGGCGCTTTGGATCCACGAGCACCATTTTTACGTCGTCGGGGCTGGCCTTAAAGAGGATGGACATCATCAGCGAGTTGATGAAGACGCTTTTGCCTGTGCCGGTTGAGCCTGCGATGAGCAAGTGCGGCATGGCGGCCAATTCGGTCACGCGAATGCGTCCGTGCAGGTCGCGGCCCATTGCCAAAGTGAGTTTGCTCGGCGAATGGAGGAACTCCGTCGCCTCGATGATTTCGCGCAGGGCTATGGTTTGGCGCTTGTCGTTCGGAACTTCGATGCCGATGGTGGATTTGCCGGGGATGCGCTCGATGAGGATAGATTCGGCCTGCAGAGCGAGGCACAAATCCTCAGTGAGGCCGATAATGCGGCTGTACTTGATGCCTGCTTCCGGCTTGAATTCGAAGGTGGTAACGACAGGGCCAGGGTTGATTTGACTGACGCGGCCCTGTACGTCGAACTCCATGCACTTTGCTTCAATTGCACGCGCGCGGTGCTTCAGCTCTTCCTCATCAAGTTTGTGGCTGCGCTCGCCTTCGCGGAGCAATGAGGGAGGCGGAAGCTTGTAATTCGGGTTGTCCTTCGTAATCTTCGGGTCACCGCCCTTCTTCGTCGCCGGTTTTTCCGTGTCCTTGTGAAAAACAAAGATCGGAGCCTTCACCACGCTTGGCTTTTTTTCTTTCTCGTTGGCATCCTCCTCTTCATCGGCTACGGCGCTACTTGTCTCGAGGAGAGCCGTTTTGGCGATTGCTTGAGGCGGCACAGGCTTTCTACCAGAGAGGCGCGACTCTTCAACGCGGCGGCGCATGCGCTCTTGCTCGCGGCGTTCGCGCCAATCGTGCCACCGCGCCTGCGCCCTGTGCAGGATCCCTAGCTTCTCGACTGCTCCTATAGGCCCGTGTGGACTGTTGGCCCAGGCATGCGCGCCAGAGAAGGAAAACCGCGTGGTCATGAACAGCGATGTGAAGAAGAGGGCTACGGCAACGAGAAGGGCTCCCCAGAAATTAAATCCTGCAAGGAGTTCGTTCGAAATCAGCGAGCCCACGATGCCGCCCGCGGGAATTGCTCCGCGCACGCCAGGGAAGGGAAACAGCGCGAGTAACGCGGGCAACGAAACGAGTAGCAGTGAATAACCGGCCAATGTGGCAAATTGCGAATTGATCGCGCGGCTCCGGCACCAGCGCCAGCCAAGGACCAGAATGGCCGCAGGCAAGAGAAAAGCGGCAAAGCCGAAAATCTGGAAGAGCAGGTCGGACGCGTAGGCGCCAACAGGCCCCATCCAGTTGTTGGTCACCGCGCCATCCGATGGGTGCGCGCTGACGTTGAACGACGCGTCCCCGGAATTGTACGAAAGCAGCGCCAGCGCGATTAAAACCGCGAGCGAAATGCATAAAAACCCCACTAGCTCGTTCAGCCGCTTGTTTTGAGTCGGAGTCAGAAAGCGCACGAAGATTCTCCTCAGCTTCTGGGGAAGGCCGAGTGTGGCGGCGGGTGCTGGCGCTATCGCGATCCCGCCTGGAGGAACGCCCAAACCGTCACTCAATATAGCAAAATCACGGTCGAGCGCAAAAACTTTGTGAGGCTGTGTTTCAAAGGGTCATCAGAGGATGCCGGCAGCCCAAGCGAGCACGGCTGCGCCTACGATGATGCGGTACACGGCAAATGGCGCGAAGCCGTGTTTTCTTACCCATGCGAGGAACCAGGCAACGGAAGCATACGCGACGATGAACGAAACTGCGAATCCGATCGCCAGCACCACCCATTGGTGTGAAGTCATCTGCGAAACGCCGATGGGGTTCTCGCCTTTGCCCAGCACCGATTTGTAGAGAGTGTATAGCGTGGCCACCGTCATTGTTGGTATCGATAGGAAGAAGGAGAACTCCAAAGCCGAAGCCCGCGACATACCCGCAATCTGGCCGCCAGCAATGGTTGACATCGAGCGCGAAGTTCCAGGAAAAACCGCGGAGAAGATCTGGCAGAAACCGATCCATATTGCCTGGCCGAGGCTCATGTCTTCCATTTTCCAGGTGTGAATTCGACCACCTGCAGCCCCCGGCCCCGCATTTTCAGCCTTGGCATTCATCGCGTCTACGATCCACATGACAACCCCGCCAATCAATAAAGACCAGCCCATAATGACTAGGCTCTCCAAATGCTTTCCGATGACTCTGGTCAACAAAAACGAAGGGATGGCGGTCATTACGAAAGCCTCGGCGGTGAGCCCCAGCGGATGTGTGGACGCGGTCCGGTCGCCGCGTTCGCCCCTAGGAAAAGTCGACAAAAACGCTTGAATGCGGCCCCAGAAATACACTGGGAGGCAAGCAATTGCCCCGAGTTGAATCACAATCGAATACATCTTCCAGTAGCCGCTGGCGAGGTCAACGTGCAGCAACGCTTCACAGAGGCGGAGATGCGCAGTTGAACTTACCGGCAAGAATTCTGTTAGACCTTCGACAATTCCCAGCAGGACCGACAAAAGGAAGTCGTTCAAGTGGATTCTCCTAATTTCATGCCAGATTGTCGCGCGCCCGGCAGGATTTTCCGCATCTCGTAAGCGTCAATGCGGCCGAGATAATAGCCCTTCAAAGTCGCCTCGATACGATAGCCGCGGCCCTTCCAGAAGGCAACGGCCGCTTCATTATCAATTGCAGTTTCCAGCAAGATGGAGCGCACGCCGCGCCCCGCGAGGTTCGCTTCCTGCGTTTCTAACAACAGGGTCCCAACGCCGTGCCTGCGGTGTTTTGAATCAACGTCCAGAGTGACGATGTGCGCGAGAGGTGGATTTTCCTCGGTCAAAATGAATCCGACAATGCGGCCGCCATCTTCTGCCACCGTGCAGTCGGCGGAAGGGAGCGTTAGAAAATAGCGGAGTGTCGTTTTCGAATACGAAATTCCCGCAGGGAAGCATGCCTGATCCAGTTTGTGGAGCGGCGCGAAGTCGTGCGGCTCGTAAGCCCGTAGGGTGGGCATGGCCGGATTGTAGTCCAGAACGCGCGCTTGGAGACACTGCATCGCCTTAAATACCTGTTGCTTTCCCTTTACAAATCCCACGAATACTACAAAAAATGACTAGACACCTGACTAGTCTGTATGCAAGAATTAGCAATAGGGAGGCGCTGAACAGAGCGCGCAACCTTCGTTGAAAAACTTGCTGCTTGGTCCCGGCCCGCGCTTTCAAAACATTATTCCCAAGCGCGGCAGGCTTAGGCGCCGGAAGCCGGTGGAATTCAAGTGAATCGCTATCTGCTCGACACCAATGTGATTTCTGAGCTCCGTAAGCCGAAGCCCCACGGCGCGGTGGTGACCTGGCTGCAGGGCCTCCGCGAGGATCAGATTTATGTTTCCGTTGTTACCCTAGGCGAACTCCAGCGGGGCATCGAGCGCACTCGGGGGCAGAACGCGTCGAAGGCGAGGGAGATTGAAACCTGGCTCGATCAAGTGGAAGCCTCGAGCAACCTTCTTTCAATGGATGCAGGCTGTTTTCGCGAATGGGCCCGCCTTATGGAAGGCAAGTCTGAGCATCTCCTTGAAGATGCCATGATTGCAGCCACCGCCCGCGTTCATCAATTGAAGGTTGCCACTCGCAATACTGGCGATTTTGCGCTCCTCAATGTGAGCTTCTTCAATCCATTCAAGAATTGAATAAGGAAAAGTGTGATTTATTGCCTCGGCGAGCTTGCGGCGGGCATCGTTCGTCCTAGCGCCTTCACCGTCAATTCGTCTGGAACTGCATGTCCGTCTTGCTTGACGACCACGCCAAATCCTCCGCTATAGTCCCACATCGTCCAGCCTATGCCGTATCTTTCCAGGGTCGTACGAACATCGGAAATCCACGCGGCGCGAGCGGTGGGGGACGCCGTTTTGCGGTAAACCCCAAACTCGTTGCACGTGAGCGGCACGTTCCACCGCTTGCCCCATGCCGCGATCTGGCTGATTTCCTCATCAATCCGCGCCGCATTCCAGCGGTCCATTCCGTAATGAATCACGGCCAGGCGATTCACCGCGTCAGGAACCAGCGCAGCAGCCTGCTGCACGTTTTCCGGACTAGAGGGATACGGCAAGTCCTTCAGATAGTGCACGTAGTTTGTGCTCCAGGTTGCGCCCTGATGCGTAAACACGTGCGGATCGTAGAAGTGAAAGTTATAAATAATGTTGGCGTCGCGCAGCGGGTCGATGAAGAGCAATTCGTTGTCGGCGGACCAGTTTCCCCCCGCAACGATGATGGTCTGCGCCGGCGCGCCTTCGCGAATGGCCACTGCGAGTTTCGATTGCACACCCTCCCAGCGGTAGCGATCCTTGAATTCCGGCTCATTCAATATCTCCAAGAACACCAGGTCCGCATTCCACGAAGAGTAGTGCTTCGCCAGCGCCCTCCAGTAATCCGCGAATTGTTCCACAAACTCATTGTCGGCAACCAGTTTTTCCTTGAAGTCCGAGTCTGGGTGCACGTCAATAATCACGGCCAGGCCTTGATCCAGAATCATTTTCACTGCGGCATCGAGATAGCCGAAGTAGTCTTCGGGAATCTGGTCCGCTTGCTTGCGGCGAAACATCGGTTGCGGGTTCACGCTTAGCCGCACGTGATCAAAGTTCATCGCTTTGATCAGGGCAATGTCCTGCGCCGTGGTCCACGTCTCGAAGTGTTCCTTCGTGTAGCCCTTCTGGTCATAAACCTGTGCGAACCACTCGCTCAAGTTGATTCCATACCGCAGGTGGGCGGCGCGCCGTTTTGCAAGACCGGAGTCCTGGGAGGTTTGCGGCATTCCTGAGCTGGCGACTAAGAGGGCCGTCACACCGAGCGCTACGACAAGCAAGCGAACGCATTTCACGCAAGCAACGATTGTTTTGGTAATCATTTTCACCGTAGCCCTCAATGAACTTACATTCTGAAGGCGAAAAGCCTATACCTGCGGTCAAAGGCAAGCAAGGGACGCGTCGTCGGAGTTGCTTATCTTCTTCTCTTCCGCTTTCGCGAGTGCCTCTAGCTGGGCACAATTCACCTCAATTCGTCTGCCGTAAGGTGTTCCCTTGATTGACATGATTACAGGAGTCGTGGAGGCTACGGTCCTGCAGCAAGATGGGGGATTGCAGGCAAGAGCTTCGCGCCATACCCTGGCCGTGCGCGTACCCAGCCAGAAAATCTGAGTGAGGTACGGGTATGCGTGTACGGACTCTGGCTGTTTTGCTGGCTTTCAATACTGCCGGGATGCTCATTGCAGGATGCACAGGCAGCACATCTTCCAATCCTCAATCGCCGCCGAAGATCACCGCCCAGCCCGCAAATCAGACGGTCACTGCGGGGCAGTCGGCGTCCTTCAGCGTCAGTGCGACGGGTGCCGCGCCTTTAAGCTATCAATGGCAAAAAAACGGCTCGGCTATCAGCGGCGCAACGACCGCGACCTACAGTACACCACCGACCACTTCCGCGGACAATGGCGCTCAGTTCAAGGTGATGGTCAGCAACGCAAGGGGAAGCGCCACAAGCAACGCGGCAACTCTTACGGTAACTGCCACATCTTCGGTGAAAATCACCACCGCCAGTCTGCCTAACGGCCAAGCGCAAGTGGCCTATTCCGCCACCTTGCAGGCCACCGGCGGCACGACTCCTTACACTTGGTCCGTGTTGAGCGGGAGCCTTCCTGCTGGTCTTACGCTCACTGCCGGAAGCGGCGCTATCTCCGGAACGCCGAGCACTGCGGGCACGTCCAGTTTCACCATTCAGGTGGCGGACAGCGCAAGCAACAAAGCTTCCGCCGGATTTTCCATCACCATAACCGGCGGAACAGGCGGCGGCAATGCGCCCTTCGGCCACATCGTGATTGTGCTTGAGGAAAATACAGATTATGCGAGCGTCGTGGGCACCAACGCCATGCCGTATCTCAACACTCTCATCAGCCAGTACGGTCTGGCGACACAGTATTACGCAACGACGCATCCCTCGATCGGCAACTACATGGATCTCACCACTGGCCAAATCTTAACCAACGATGATGGCCAGACACCAACTACCTTCCCGGTCTCTCAAGACAACGTCGTGAGGGAACTCGTGGCAGCGGGCAAAACCTGGAAAGGCTATGCAGAAGACCTTCCATCCGTTGGATATACCGGCGACAGCGTCGGAAATTATGCCGTGCGACATTTCCCGTTGGCGTACATGACCGACGTGCAGAACGATGCTACGCAAAAGCAGAATCTCGTGCCGTTCACGCATTTCGCAACAGACGTGTCTGCGGGCCATTTGCCCAACTATTCCTGGATTACGCCCAACTTGTGCAATGACGCGCACGATTGCTCGCTGAGTACCGCAGACACTTGGTTACAGAGCAACATCGATCCGCTGATCAAGAATTCGGCCTTCCAGAAGGACGGCCTGCTCATCATTACATTTGACGAATCGGGAGGCGATAACACTAACGGAGGCGGGCGCGTCGTGTGCGTGGTGATTTCCCCAGCGTCGTCTAAAAAAGCCTTCCAATCCACAACGCTGTATCAACATCCAAGCTTGCTCCGGTTGACCTTGGAAGGCCTCGGCGTAAAAAAACTGCCCGGAGCGGCCTCCTCCGCACCTCCCATGTGGGAGTTCTTCACCTTCCCGGCGCCATAAAGGAATTCTGTGCGCTTCGTAATTCATCTGGGACAGGCGCAGGAGGAGTGCGTTTTTGCAATTTCCGCCAAGGCATTCGCTGAAACGCTTGCCAAATTGGACCTCACTTCGCTTGCGGTAAGGTCTTCTCTCGATTGACGGGAATACGCCATTCATAAACGCTACAGTCCTGCAGAAATTCGGAGGGCATTGCAGGCAAAAGCTTCGCGTTGTTACCAAACCGCGCCCGTTCGTGGCAGGTCATAATCGGGTCATACCGAGGTAGAGTTATGCGCGTTCCGGCTCTAGTCGTATTCCTTGCCATTAGCATGGGGTTACTTATCCCCGGGTGCGGAGGAGGCGCAGCTTCAACTCCTCCTTCCACGGCCCCTCAGATCGTCACTCCGCCTGCCAACCAAACCGTAACTGCCGGACAGTCGGCAACTTTTAGTGTGACGGCCACTGGAAAAGCGCCTTTGAGCTATCAGTGGAACAAAAACGGCACGGCCATTAGCGGCGCGACTTCTTCGAGTTACACTACGCCCCCAACCACTGCGGCGGATAACGGCGACCTTTTCAACGTCGTGGTCAGCGATCCGCTTGGGAACACTGCAAGCACAGCTGCAACACTCACTGTGACGGGCGGATCCGGGGCGCCGTCCATCATCGCTCAGCCTGTGAACCAGACGGTCACGGCTGGTCAGTCTGCGACTTTCAGCGTCACGGCTACGGGAACCGCACCATTGAGCTATCAGTGGAACAAAAACGGAACGGCTATTAGCGGCGCAACTTCTGCGGCTTACACCACGCCTCCTACCACTACGGCGGACAGCGGGGCGCAGTTCACCGTGGTGGTCAGCAACACTTCGGGAAGCATCACCAGCGCCGCCGCAACGCTTACTGTTAATCCCGGGTCTATCGCGCCGACGATCACCGTGCAACCTTCGAGCCAAACGGTCACGGCAGGGCAGACGGCCTCTTTCAGCGTGACCGCCACGGGCACTGCGTCCTTCGCCTACCAGTGGCACAAAAACGGCTTGACGATCAATGGCGCAATATCCCCAAGCTACACAACGCCCGCGACGACCTCGACTGACAATGGCGCGCAGTTCGACGTCGCCGTTAGCAACACGGCTGGAAGTGTCAACAGTCAGGCAGCCACGCTCACGGTGACCGCAGCGACCGCTGTTAAGATCACTACAACAAGTCTGCCCAACGGCACGGCGCAGGTGGCCTATTCCACAACGCTCCAAGCCACCGGAGGGACTCTCCCCTACACCTGGTCGGTTTCATCAGGGCAACTGCCGGCGGGCCTTTCTCTTGGCGCCTCGGGGACCATCTCTGGAACACCCACTACGGCGGGGCTCGCGACTTTCACCATTCAAGTCGCAGACAATGTGGGTAACAAAAGCGTCGCCGGGTTTTCCGTCATCATTACTCCCGCGAGCCAAGGCCCTTTCGGCCACATTGTGATCGTGCTCGAAGAGAATACGGACTATCTCAGTGTCGTGGGCACCACG
>QHYL01000495.1 GCA_003224105.1 Acidobacteriota bacterium
CGCTGAAGGCAATTGTGAAAGATTTCCCTCCCTTTAGCTTCTTAGGATTCACGGCCGCGAAGCCAATGGCCAGCAGGATGAGCGTCCAGAATGTGAAAAGATCGATCGACTTAAGAAGGGCGACGAGCCACTTCGCCGCATCTTCAGACAAAAGCGCGGCCAGATTTGTCGCCAGCGGGTTTTCCAAATCCGCCGTGCCAAAGGGCTTCAGATACAGAGTCAAGATGAGTAAGGGGCTGCTCACAAGCCCTGTCAAAAAAGCATGGGCCGTGATGCTGAAGGCCGTGCTGAAGTTGGTGCTGATGCCGCCAAGCAGGCTGTACACACCCCACATGATCAAACCGATGATCAACGTGCCGAGGATGGGGCCGCACGCGCCGATGACGTAGGTAACAATCGGCGTAAACCTGGCCCCACCTTCGATTTGCTGCTGCTTCTGCTCCGGCGATAGCTGCGCCGCTCGCGGGCTCTTCTCAATCTGCTGGCTCATGAACTCGCGCCAGTTCATGCGCTGGTTGATGGAAACGCTGACCGCAATACTCAGGATTGTCGTAAGCAAGACCGGGAGCAGCCAGCTGGGCTTTCGGACGATGTCTTCAAAAGTGGCCTTCGGCGAAAAAAAGACACCTATAACGCGGCCAACCGGACTGACCACTGTCTGCGGTTGTGCTTGCGCTTCAGGCATAGGGGTAGGCGTTGTAGCCATCGAGGACTCCTCCACCACAAGATTTGGACAGCGTCTGCTTGATTGGGATACGCACGGGAACAGGAGAAAATTTCAGCGCGGGGGATTGTAGCGCGAAGAAACTTCACAGTCGACAGCTAACTGCCGACTCCACGGTCAGGCCGCGTGTTTCGAGCAAAGCGCTCATGCTGCCACGATAGACAGGAAAGGCGAAACTCGAAATACGAAACTCAGACCAGTTTCCAGTTGCGGTGAAATGTTACCGCTAGCGCTGGGACAGCGGGATGACGAATTTCAGCGCAGTGTGTGTAGCGGAGAAGCCAACGACTTTCACATCTTTCAAACCGGACTTGCGGCCGGCGCCGAGGACATCGTTTTCCGTGATGCGTTCCTGGCCCTTGGGATAAACGATCCAGAGCGCGGCCGCGCCTGACATGGCTTTTGCGATTTTCGACAGAGCCGAAAAGTCTTCCTTAGAATCTGCCGCGAAAAGGATGTGCTCTGAGTCTGAAGCCGCTGTTCCTCTAATGATGGATTTGGTGAGCTCGCCGACCTCGCAAAGAAATTCCGAGTCCAGTTTGCCGATCAACGAAACTTTTGCTCCAGCCTTTACGCCGAGCTTTTCGATGCGCGATTTCGGATGAAGAATCTTCTCGAGCCACTTCTCCGCCGCGGCGCCGAGATGAAACGACGCCAGACCTTCCGCAGTCTGCAAACGAAGCTCGCCGTCCACCGTCTTCGCCGATTTGATATTGGAGAAAGGAATCTTCAGCCGGAAGTCGCCGCGAAAGAGAACTTCATTCGTCTCGAGCAAGGCTTTGCCTTCCGATTCCTGCTTGCCAAATCGCACTTTGCACATTGCTTCGTTTCCCATCGGGCCCGCCTTCCCCGGCCAAATTGTTCGAAGAGTGTAACTCTTCCATCCACGCTTCAGCACGGATTTCGGCCACCATAGTAAGCTAAAGAGTTTTATGGCCACGGCAACCGCACATCGAGTCGACTGGAACCTCATCTGGGCGCAGCGGGGATTCCGTTATTTTTTTGTGGCCATGTTCGTGTCGCTCTTCGGCAGCGGCATGAACTTCGCGGGCGTGAGCTGGTACATCCTTGCGGCCACGCACTCCACCGTCAAAGTCAGCTGGCAAGTCATCGTTATGACCCTGCCCGGATTGTTCGTCCCTTTCCTCGGCGGCGTGCTGATCGACCGCTTCGACCGTCGCTATCTTGGCGTCATGTTGGACCTCGTGCGCGGCTTTTTCGTTTTGGGCACGGCGTATATCGCCTGGCGCGGGCATCTCCAGCTCTGGCACCTCTATGGCATGACGCTGATTACTGGCACGGGCTCGGCAATGTACTGGGCCACGGTGAACGCCCTCGTGCAGGAAGTGATTCCGTCAAGCCAGTTCACGGGAGCGAATGCCGCTGTTTTGGTTGGCGTGCAGAGCGGGATGCTGATCGCGGGCGCCTTCGTGGGCTTCCTTTATAACACGGCGGGGATCGCGGGCATCCTGGCCATCGACGGCGCCACTTATTTCGTTTCCGCGTACTGTCTGTACTGCGTGCGGCAAGGCTACGTCTCACCGCGCGACCGGCGAAAGTATCCGCACGAATTCGACGAAGCCACCGAGGCAACGGCGGAGGCGCTGGAAAGCGGAGAAATGCCGGAAGTGGCGGAGGCCGGACTCTCGCTCGCCGTGTACGCCGATATGCGCGAAGGCTTCGCCTATTTGCGGAAACAGCCGCTCGTGAGGGCCTTGGGCATCACGCACTCCATCATGATGGCGGGAGTGGTCAGCGCCAACGTCGTGCTCGTCGCGCTCGCAAACGACATTCTTCATGCGGGCGCGCGCGGATTGGGATTTCTCGAAGCAGGCTGGGCCACGGGTGCCATTTGCGGCGGTTTGATCGCCAGCCAACTGCCGAGCGCCAAACGCATGCCGCTATACGTAGCAGCCTGCGCGGTTCTCGCGGCAGGCCACATGGCGACACCATATGTGGCGTTTCTTATAGGCGCGGTCACGATCCAGATGATTTTCGGATTCTGCCGCGCACTGGGCGGCGTAATTGCTCAGTCGTCGCTGATGTCCATTGTGCCGCGGCATTTCATGGGTCGCACGCAATCCGCGATGGCTATCCTGACGACTGTGGTCCAACTCCTCATGAGTTTCGCGCTGGGCTGGGTCGCCCAAGGAGTCAACCTTACCGCCGGCTACGCCCTGCTCGCGCTGCTCTACACCGGCTCGACCATTTCCGCCCTTCGCGCGCGCCAGCTGATGCGTTAGCAGCCAGGAAGCGCTCAGGACACAGGAACGTTCTTGCGGCTGAGAAGGTCGACGGCATCTTGATACAGTTTGGCCCGCAATTGATAGCGTTCGTTGGCGCGCGTGATGTAGCGTACGGCCACTTCGACGCCGCCGACCACCGGCTTGATGCTAATCGCCGGCTCCACGGAAAACGAACTCATTTCGCGCGAACGCGTGGCGCGCCGCCACTCTTCCTCGGCTCGCTTGGCGCCTTCCTTTGTGGCTTCAGAAACGCTCTTGCGAATCTCCTGCACGATCGGGTAGGGATCCTGCCCCGCGGGAAGAACCAGCTGCAACTCATCCCACAGCCACTGGCCGGAAGTGGAGAAATTGAAGTAGTGGCCCTCGATGGCAAAGCTGTTCGTGAACGTTACGCGTCTGCCCGTGGGATGCCCGGAATCGGTCCAGTTGCCGGTTTCCAGCAACACCGTGTGGAACGGCCCAATCTCGACCACTTCGCCGGTCACGCCATTGATTTCCACCCAATCGCCCAGGCGAATCCCATTCTTCCCCATCAGCACGAACCAGCCGATGAAGCCGACAATGAAATCCTTCAGCGCTACGGTTAACCCCGCGCCGGCCAGCCCAAGAAACGTTCCAAGCTGTCCCGGCGGGCCGATGATCACCAGCAAAATCAGCAGGATGGCCACCAGACGCACGGTCACGTGAGCCACCGTGTTCAGGCTCTGCATCTGGCGCCGGTCCATGGCGAGCCGGCCTACCACCTTATCCATCAAAGAGGCAAAGTAGATGCCGAACAAACCAATGGCCAGAATGATGAGCACGCCGTTAAGGGCATGATGGACGACTGCTCGTTGCTCGCCCGCCACCATGTCAATCCATTTGGCGTAATTGTCCGAGAGCTGTTTCTGCAAGTCGACGCGCTGGTCGAACATGGAGAGCGTTTTCTGTTCGGAAGCAACGCGCCTGGTCTTGAGCAGCAGGTTCGCAGAGTCTTCGTGACTTTGTACGCTTTGAGAAACCGTGGCGTCAATCGACCCCGATTTTTTGGAATGATGCGCCAGGTGAGGCGTGGCCGCTTTTTCCGCGTCGATCTTGGCATCCAGCGCGTCGTGCTCCTTGGAGAACATCGCCGCTGCGGCATCGGCAGCGCTCTTGGCTTCCCACAAGAGGAGTTGTTTTGCATGCAGCGCGCTCCATTGCTCGTAGCGATGGATCAGCCCCGCCTGGTCGGGCGGCGAGGGAACGTTGCCGGGAACAGACGTTCCATTCTTCTCGCTATCTTTATGTTCTTTGTACAGCTCCTGGATCCGGCTCTCCGGATCGCCTCCCACTCGAATCAAGTCCTGCTTTGCGTCGTCCACTTCGTTCTGGGCCAGGTTCAAGTCTTCCTGGGCAATTGCCAAATCATCCTCAAGGGACTCTTTGCGGTCACCCGAAGCCTTGGCCACGGTCGCACTCAATTGCTCGACCTGCGTTTTGTCGTTCTCCAGCACTTTCTGCGCTTTTTCCAGCCGCGCCTCGATGGCCTTGGCCTCCCCTTGCAAAACCGGGCGATTGTCCTTGGCTTCGTGCATGGCCTGATCGAAGGCGAGATCCACCTCACGGTCAGCCAATTTCAGGGCCTCTCCGGCGAGTAGCTTTTCGTCGTCGGACATCGGGAGTTCAGAGAGCTTTTGCGCGGTCTTGAGAGGAGACTGATCCACAAGCTGCGTTTGAGCCGTGACCGGTTGTTTCCCCTTGCCAACCGAAGGCGGAACCTTGGGCGGCTCGCCTGTTCGAACCAGTCCATAGACGGTCGCGCCCAAAAGCAGGACAAGCGTAATCGCGAAGATTTTCTGAACCGGTTTCATGGCTGTGGCCCCGCCTCACATTCTAATGACGCGAAGAGCTGCGCACAAACAGAGCGAGGAGCTTAATCGACTCACCAACGTTTCCACGATTGCCGGCGCGCGTTCGGCCGCTCTGCGGCCGAATCGAAGTCCTCGCGGAGTTTGGCGGTAAATAAAAACGCCTCCGATTCTTGGAGGCGTTTCGATTCTCTAATTTCGTTTTTCCAATTTCGATTTTCGAGTTTCCGATTTTCCTACAAGTAGTCCCGCGAGGGGCCTTCCAGAAACGCGCGCAGCTTCCGCGAGCGCGACGGATGCCGCAGCTTCCGCAGCGCCTTGGCTTCAATCTGGCGAATCCGCTCCCGCGTCACCGCGAACGACTGGCCCACTTCTTCGAGCGTGTGCTCGCTGCCATCGTCCAATCCAAAGCGCATCTTGATGACTTTTTCTTCGCGCGGCGTCAGCGTCTTCAACACCGAAGAAGTCTGTTCCTTCAAATTCAAATTGATGACCGCGTCGGAAGGCGACACCACGGCCTTGTCCTCGATGAAGTCGCCGAGATGCGAATCTTCCTCTTCGCCAATCGGCGTTTCCAGCGAAATCGGCTCCTGCGCAATCTTCAGAATCTTGCGCACCTTGGACACCGGAATGTCCATGCGCTTGGCAATTTCTTCGCTGGTCGGCTCGCGGCCCAGCTCTTGCACCAGCTGGCGGCTGGTGCGCACCAGCTTGTTGATGGTCTCGATCATGTGCACCGGGATGCGGATGGTGCGCGCCTGGTCGGCAATCGCGCGAGTGATCGCCTGGCGAATCCACCAGGTCGCGTACGTCGAAAACTTGTAACCGCGGCGCCACTCGAACTTGTCCACCGCTTTCATCAACCCGATGTTGCCTTCCTGAATCAGGTCCAGGAACTGCAACCCGCGGTTCGTATATTTCTTCGCAATGGAAACCACCAAGCGCAGGTTCGCCTCGATCAATTCTTTCTTCGCCTGTTCGGCTTCCGCTTCGCCGCGGTGAATCAGCGTCAGCGTGCGCTTCAATTCGGTCAGGCCAACTTCGCTGGCCTCTTCAATGTCCTTCAATTCCGTGCGGCGCGTGCGCAATTCCTTGCGCGCTTCCGCGGCCACTTCGCCTTTGGCGACGTCCGCGCGGCGCTCCAGCCGGCCCGCTTCGCGTTCGAGCGACTGCAGCCGCTCGACCGTGCCGCGCATCTTGTCCACCAGCCGCTTTTTCTCAAACGGATTGAAGTCAATGTCGCGGATGGCCAGCGAAATCTGCACGCGCGAGCGCGCCACCGCCCACTTCGCGCGAATGTAAGACCGCTTCTTGGCCTTCGGCGTCTTCTCGAGTTTTACCGCCTGCTTCAGCGCCGTATCATAGAGCTTCGCAATCTTGTCAATCGACCTCAGCGTCTGCTTCGTTTTGTTGGCGATTTTTTCTTCGGTCAGCTCCTCGTCGTCGAACTGGACGATTTCTTTGATCGACCGCACACCCTTGCGCAAATCCTCGCCAACGGCAATCAATTCCTTGATCACAATCGGCGAGCGCGTGATCGAGCGCATCACCACCAGCTGCCCGCGCTCGATGCGCTTGGCGATAGTGACTTCGCCTTCGCGCGTCAGCAGCGGCACCGTGCCCATTTCGCGCAGGTACATGCGCACCGGATCGTTGGTCTTTTCCAGCGAACCCGGCGTCAGGTCCAGATCCGATTCGCCTTCGTGCGCGTCTTCCTTGGCGATGCCGCCTTCGCGGTCGCCACCCTCCGTGGACACTTCCACCGCGCGCGCCGCCTTCGCCGACGCCTGGTCTTCGTAAATCTCGATGCCGTTGCGCTCGAACGTAGTTAGGAGGTCGTCGATCTCTTCCGAAGAATGCACTTCCGCCGGAAGCGAGTCGTTCACTTCGTCGTACAGCAGGTACCCGCGCTCCTTGCCGATGGCAATAAGCTGGCGTACCGCATCGTATTTTTCTTCAAGCCCTACTGCTGCCACAAATTCCTCCCAAGGTTGTACCGCGAGTCCCCAGCCCAAGTAAGGTCAAGCAAGGCCCGCCCGCGTTTCCGCCTACTGCCAGAGATACAGACAAGCTGGCGCGATGGCGCAAACCACGGGGATATCCCCACAAGATCGCTCGCTTTTTTGTTTGAATCCTTCTGTGCCGTGCCGTTCATTCGTTGGCCGCCCCGTGCGTTGCCCGCTTCCGCACCTCGGGGGGCCCGGCCCCTGCCGCTAAGTACATAAATATAGATGCATTTAACGGCAAAACCGTTACTCTCGAAACCTTGGTACGTTACACGTTCAATTCCCCTGCCGTCAATCTCTTAATTCGTGAAAATGTGTGGAAGAATGCGGCCCCCGGCTCTTCCCGGGAACGCCAAATCTCCCGATTGGCGGTTCTCCTTCTCCCTATGATGAGTTGTGGGGTAGCTCCGGCTCGGGGACGCGGGAGAGGAGTTGGGCGGCGAAGGATCCGGCGGAGGCGGGCAGAGGCTTCTCGCCGGGAGGAATGAGTTTGGGAGGTTCGGAAAGGGCGATGGCGTCGCGCTCCATGGATTTCCAGGCTTCGTACTTGTACTGGAAGCGGTATTCGGCCTTGAGTTGGTCGAGAGACTGGAGCAAGAGCTTGGCGACGAAGGCGAGGTTGGCGGCGACGCGAGGCGGGACGCGGTTCTGCGCGATGGCTTTGAAGAGCTTGCCAAGGACGAAGTTGATGTCGGTGGCGGTCATGAAGCCGCCGGTGAGAGAGGCGGCGAGCTCCGAGCCGAGGCGATCGGATTCGAGAAGCTGACGCTCGGCGCGGGCGTGGAAAACGCAGAGCGAGGGATGATCCGCCTG
>QHYL01000496.1 GCA_003224105.1 Acidobacteriota bacterium
ATTCGGCTCTGGATTCGTTAAATACAAAATCTCTTTGCCATCCGGCGACCAGTCGATCGAATGCTCATCCGTATCGCCCTTGGTGAGCTGCCGCGTCTGCTTTGTGGCCACGTCCACAACGAAAATGTGCAATCGCTGATTGTCATTGAACCGCGTCATGCCTTCGCCCGCGTCCGGCTTGTAGAGATACCGCGTGATCACCATCGGATCGCCGCTGGCTTCTGCCGCCCGGCTGTCGGGCGTTGACGAAATGTAGGCAATCTGCTTTCCGTCGGGCGACCACGCGACCTCATTGCCGGCGCCCGGCAGCGGGCTGTTCGTGCCTTCAGGCGATGCCAATACAGTGACATCTGAGCCGTCAGGCTTCGCTATCATCAAGCCGTGTTTATCTCCCAGCCTGCCGAAAAACGCGATCCACTTTCCGTCCGGCGACCACACTGGCCCGCCGCTCCGGTCCTTGTCGCCGCCGAAGCGAATCGATTTCTGCATCGCCACGTCCATCACCCAGAGCTGCCCGTAAGGACGCCCTGGCTCATCGCGCATGGCCACCGAATATGCTAGATGACGCCCATCCGGCGAAAGCGCTACCCCTCCGACGGAACGTAGTTTCGATAGGTCGCTGCTGATTAAACCCTGTGCGCCGCCCGCCGGATTCATCGCCATCAAGCACAGGGCAAAAACTAAGAGGAGCACTGCGCGGCAAAAAAGGATTCGTGGGCAACCAAGCATTGGAGTACTCCCTTCCGGTCTATCGTGGGTTAAAGCTGAAGCACCCGGCGCAGTATCCTGTCACGCAGCCATTACTCCGTCAAGAAAAGTGCACGTCAAGAAAAGTGCGCTCAACGCCGCCGTCGCATCGTGCTAAAATCCCACTCGATGAGCCGGCTCTGCTCTTCCCGTTTCGAGCGAGCGGCGCGCAAATTGGGCTGGACGCGCATCGCCGGCATCGACGAGGCCGGACGGGGCGCATTGTTTGGTCCGGTCGTCGCGGCCGCCGTGATTCTCAATCCCAAGCGCCGCATTGTCGGCCTCGACGACTCCAAAAAACTCACCGCCGAACGCCGCACCGAGCTTCGCGAACGCGTTTGTGAACACGCGCTCGCCTGGGCCGTCGCCGAAATCGACGCGCAACGCATCGACGCCTGGAATATTTATCAGGCTTCGCGCCAAGCCATGACGGCGGCCCTCGAGCGGCTCTCCATCTCGCCGGACTATCTCCTCATAGACGCCATGGAGCTCGACGTGCTGATTGAGCAGAAGTCCTTGATCAAAGGCGATGCACGCAGCATTTCCATCGCCGCCGCGTCCATCCTAGCGAAGACGCACCGCGACGCCCGCATGCAGGAATGGGACGCTGTTTATCCGCAATACGGACTGGCACGCCACAAGGGATACGCCACTCCGGACCATCTCGAAGCTTTGCGCCTTCACGGGCCCACGCCGCTCCATCGCTATTCGTTCGCGCCCGTCCGCGATTCCGGCTGCTGGGCCGCAGGTGCCACGCAAACTCCGCTGCCAATTTTTTAACGTTCCGCGACCAAACTCATTGGGTGGGGAGAGAGCAATGCCGCGAACCGCATTCGTCACATTCTTGCTCGTTGCTGCGATGACCTTCATAACTCGACCGGCTTCGTCCCAAGAACCTCCTGAACTTGCCGCAACTCCTCCCATGGGTTGGAACAGTTGGGATGCCTATGCCGAAACCGTCAGCGAATCCGACATTCGCGCGAACGCCAAGTGGATGGCGGAACACCTCAAGAAATTTAGCTGGCAATACGTGGTCGTCGATTCCGGCTGGTACGTGACGAATCACTCTGCGGGCACCAACGCGGCGAATGCGGAATTCAGTCTGGACCGCTTCGGCCGCTACACTCCTGCTGTGAACACTATTCCTTCTGCTGCGCAAGGCGCCGGCTTCAAGCCGCTCGCCGATTTTGTCCATTCCCTCGGTCTGAAATTCGGTTTGCACATTCTGCGGGGAATTCCAAAGGAAGCCGTACGCAAGAATCTCCCGATTGTGGGCGGCTCTTTTCATGCCGTCGATGCGGCGAATACATCCGACACCTGCCCTTGGAATCCTTTCAATTATGGACTCGACGCTGCCAAGCCCGCCGCTCAGGTTTATTACGATTCCATCGCCCTGCTTTACGCAAGCTGGGGCGTGGACTTCCTGAAAGTGGACTGCATCTCCGATCATCCTTACAAGGGCGATGAGATTAGGCTCATCAGCCAGGCCCTTCGCACGACGGGGCGTCCCATCGTGCTCAGTCTTTCGCCCGGTCCCACCGCGCTGGATAAGGCTGATGAAGTAAGCAAGTACGCACAAATGTGGCGCATCTCAGACGACGTCTGGGATCTCTGGCACAGCGACACGCAATTTCCGTCGGGCATTCAGAACCAGTTCGCGCGTGCTGCAAAGTGGGCTCCTTTTTCCGGCCCCGGGCACTGGCCTGATGCGGACATGCTCCCCATCGGACGCCTCGAACCCGCGGCCGGCTGGGGCAAACCGCGCGCCACGCGCCTGACCCGCGACGAGCAGCGCACGCAGTTCACGCTCTGGTCCATCTTTCGTTCGCCTCTCATCATGGGTGGAAATCTCACGCTGTGCGATGAATGGACTGAGTCGCTGCTAACCAACCCGGAAGTCATCGCCGTGGACCAGCGCTCCGTTGGCAATCATGCCGTGCTGACCACAGACAAGGCGGCTGTCTGGCTCGCGCGGCCCGCCGACGGTGAAGGATATTACCTGGCCATTTTCAATCTTGATGCGGCCCCCCAAGAATTCCGCTACTCTTGGAAAGACCTCGAGTTGCCCGCCGCAAAATACAATCTCCGCGACCTCTGGGACCATAAAGACCTGGGCTCATTCGAGTCTTTCACCATCACTTTGCAGCCCCACGCTGCGTCATTGTACAAAGCCTTGCTTTCTCGCTAGACATTGGCTCCCTCTTTTCGCCGTATATTCGCCTTAGAAGTTCCTAAGTAACACGGGGATAACTGCCTGTTCACAACAAACTATGGGTTCGTTGACTTGCCTTTTTCCCCCCTGTTAGCGTTACCAGAGTAGCTCCGAGAGCGGTTTTCTGCCCCCGGCCAACCGGGGGAGTGTGTTTGGGAACTGCTCCCTGGGGAGATTTGTCTCTTTTTCGAGAATGGCTTATAACAAAAGCAAATACGTCGAAGCCGCACAAAAGCTGCTGAACCAGGGCAAAGTCGCCCAGGCCATCGCCGAATACCAGAACATTTTGAAGTATGAGCCTCGCGACCAGGTCACCCTGATGACCATCGGCGAGCTCTACATCCGTCAGGGCGAAACCTTCCAGGCCATCGATTACTTCGAGCGCCTTGCTCAAATTTTCGTCGGTGACGGCTTCCTGACCAAAGCCATCGCCGTCTACAAGCGCATTGCCAAGCTCGCTCCCGAAGAAATCCGTCCGCTCGAAAAACTTGCCGACCTCTACGTCCAGCAGGGTGTGATGAGCGAGGCCCGGCCTCTTTTCCTGCAATTAGCTGAAATTCATTTGAAGCAAAATCGCCAGGCCGAGGCGGTCGGTCTGCTCAAAAAGCTCTTGCAGGCCGAGCCCGATAATCTGCGCATCCAGATTCGCCTCGCCGATTTGTATCAGGCCATGGGCCAGAAGAGCGATGCCATTGAAGCCTACGTCTCTGCCGCCCAGCGCGCGCTTGCCCGTGGTGACCAGGCGGAAAGCGAAAAGCTGGCTGACAAGGCCCTGAAGCTGGAGCCCAACAACGCCGCCGCGCTCATCATCCGCGCGCGTTCTTATTCCTTGCAGGGCGACACGGCCAAGGCCGCACACCTCCTCCAGCAAGTGCCCGACCTTGAAAAGGGCGGCGAGCAAACCGAACTTTTGCTGGACTTCCATCTTAAGAATTCCAGTTGGGATCAAGCCGTCACCTTGGCAGTCCAGGTCTTCGAAGCTGACGCGAAGAACTACGGCCCGATGCAAAAGGTCGTCGAGGCTCTGCTCGAAGCCGGGCAAACTCAAAAGGCGAAGGGGATTCTGGAACAATCGCGCATCCCCTTGATCGATGCCGGCGAGCATGAGGCCGTGGGAAAAATGCTCAATGCCCTGGCAGACAGAACGCCGGGTAAGGTTGAGCCGCTCGAGTGGCTCGTCGAACTTTACGGGCGCACCAGCGACTCATTCCACATGCCGGATGCCTTGGCACGGTTGGGCGATGCGCTCGTGGAAAACGAGCAACTCGACCGCGCGAAGGAAATTTTCGAGCAGCTTGTCGAGCGCCAGCCCGACAGCGATTCGGCCAAGCGCAAACTCAATAACCTTCTCCGCCAAATGGGCATGCCGCCGGCTCATGCCGTTGAAGAGGTTGCCGAAGCTCCCAAGATTCCTGACGACCATTTGCGGGCGGAAATACTGAAAGCTCCCACTCCCAAGTTGCGCTCCGATGTGAGCGGCTTCGGTCCAGAAGTCTCCGAAAAATCGCAGGCGACCGCTCCCGATCCTCAATTGGACGACGAGACCCAAAAATTCATCACTCAGTCGCTCACGGACGTGGATCTGTTCGCCAGTTACGGCCTCACGCAGAAAGCCATTGGCCTCCTTGAGGCGATTCTGCGTCGCGCGCCACGTCATACGCCCACGCTCGAAAAACTGCTCGACTTTGTCCTCGGCGCCGGGGACGACCGCCGCACCGCGGAGCTAGCTGCGCAGTTGGAAAAAATTCACACGGAAACGGGCGACAAACGCAGCGCCGAGCGCTTTGCCGAATTGCGCCGCCGTTTCCAGCGCGCTGCAGGCATGTCCGATGAAGAATTGGCCAGTGTGGTGGGCGCAGCCGAACCTGCTGCCACGAAACCAGCGCCGGAAGAACCGGCCGAAATGGCTATTCCGGAAATCACAGCTGTGCCCGCAGCGCCGGAGCCTGCTCCTACCCCCGTGAATTCCGCGCCCGCTCCTCCAGCTGCGGAACCGCAGCCCCAGCCGGTCGCAGCTGCCGCGGCTGAGGAAGAAGAAGTCCACGAAGTCGACCTGTCCGACGAGTGGGCCAACCTTCTCGAAGAAACTCACGAGCCAGCCGCCGCTGCGCCGCCATCGCCTCCACCCGTGAAAACTCCTCCTCCTGCGGCGAAGACGCCTCCTCCGGCAACGAAGCCACCCGCCGCCAGGCCGGGACACGTCGAAGAATTTCAGATCGCTGAAGAACCGGCCCCCGTTGCTACGGACCAGACGCCCGCCGCAGCGGCTCCGCCGCTTCCGCTGGAAAAACCTGCCGCCAAAGCTCCTGCTGCCAAGCCTAAGGAAAAGCCCACAGCAAAAGCTCCGCAGAAACCGCCGAAGCCAGCTGAGCCCGAACTCGAATTGGACCAAGAGTACGAACTCGTGCTCGACCAGGAACAATTGGTTCCCGCGTACGATCAGAGACCTCCTCAGCCGCCGGTCGCCCCACCGCCAGCGCAGCGCCCGGTTGCGCAGAATAAAGCCGCGGCTCCTCCTGCCCATGGTTACGAATCCGACCAATTCCTGGCGGACCTCGCCGCGGAAATCGATCAGTTGGGCATGGATTCCCTCGCTCCCTCTTTCTCGAACTCGAAACCGGGCGCTACGGCGCCGCCCGCTGCAAAACCAAAGGCTCCGGTTCCGCCACCGCCTTCCGCGGAGTCCGGCCCGCTCAAGGAAGTCTTTGAAGAGTTTCGCGCCGAACTCGGCGAAATGGGGGCCGAGGAAGAAGATCTGGAGACCCACTACAATCTCGGAATTGCTTTCCGCGAGATGGGCCTTCTCGAAGAAGCCATCAGCGAATTTCAGAAAGTCGCCAAAGCCAGCGATAGTGGCCGGCCTTTCCGCTATACCATGCAATGCTGCACGCTGCTGGGGCTCGCATTTATGGAAAAGGGCCAGCCGGCCATCGCCGCAATCTGGTACGAGCGCGCCTTGCGCACTCCCGATATGGACCCGGAAAGTATCCTCGCCTTGCGGTATGATTTGGGTGTTGCACAGGAATCGGCGGGCGAGCCGGAAGCGGCGCTAAAGAGTTTCTCTCAGGTCTACGCGATGAATATCGACTACCGCGATGTAGCCGAACGGATCGCAGCTCTTCAAAAGCCCATCCGCTGACCCGGGATGCATCCAGGCGGGACGGATTTCCACACATCAATGAACCGGATTTATCGCGCACTTCTGGTGGTACTCGCGTTCGAAATGGGCGCTTTGCTGCTCTATCTGCCGTGGTCCATCTATTGGGAGAATAACTATTTTCTCGGCCACTACCCTTGGCTCATGCACGTGGTCCTTCATCCCTTCTTCCGCGGCGCGGTCAGTGGCATTGGCATACTGGACATCCTCCTGGCCATCGGATGGATTGGCTCGCGCCAGGATCCAGACCGTGTCCCCCCTCAGTAAATCGGAGCGCGTTCCGCTGCTTT
>QHYL01000497.1 GCA_003224105.1 Acidobacteriota bacterium
AATGAAGTTGCTAGGATGTCAACAGAGCCCAATGCTTTCCGAGGGTCTCCCCCGGCCTGGCCAGATGGGACCCATGTTACAAACGGCGGTCACACCAACCCCCATTTCTATCGTGGAACTGCCGTTTTCGTAATACGAATGACTTTCAAATGGACACTCCTACGGCCACTCTGCGGAATGTTACATTCGAGCAAGCGAATCTAAGTCTTTTGGAATGTTGGTGAACCGGGCAGGACTCGAACCTGCAACCCGCTGATTAAGAGTCAGCTGCTCTACCATTGAGCTACCGGTCCACAAACGGTTTCAAGAATTTTACACAGTCGGCGAGAATTTGTCGATGCGCTGAGGGACGCGAAAAACCTCTAAATCAGAGGCTATTTCCCGCGCAGTATAGCTGCCACCTCGCGCGCCACCTCGCGCGCGTGCGCGAGATTTCCCGGGTCAAACGAAATCGCAGAAACTCGCGGGTGCCCTCCGCCCCCGTACTTTTCGGCAAGAGAAGCCAGATTCTGATTTGCAGTCGCCTGGTTCCACGGGTTTGTGCCCAGCGACACCTTTGCGCGAACGGGGGACGCGCTGACGCTCACGGAATAAACGCATTCGGGATGCAACAGGTAGGGAATAAATTTGTTGTAGCCTTCCAGATCCAGATCGCTGACGTCAAAGAAAATCACGCCGTCACGCGCATCGATGCGCTGCCGCAGAATGTCGATGGAGCGGCGATGCCGTTCCAATAGCGGTCCCAGATGTTTGGCAACCAGAGGCAGCTTGACCATTTCCCCGAGAGAGCGGTACGCCAAGTCAGGAATAATTTGTGCGGGCAGACCATTCTCCGGCGCTGCCTCAATCACCAGGGCGAGTTGGGTGGCTGGCTCGGTCAACTCCACAGCGGCTCGCGGCGTCGGATACTGTGCGCCATCAATGATGTCTCCCCAATGAATCAAATCCGCCAGTGGCTTGGTATCGAAGCCAAATTTTTCTTTCGTTACTGTGGCAATCAGCTTGGTGCAGGACTTGTAATCGGGCTGGTAAAACATGTGCTCGCCTGTCTGCTTGCGGAACTGTACGGCGTCGGCGGGAGTCAAAAACGCGCTCTGGTGGTGGTCGAACCACCAGGTGACTTTCGGTGAGTTCGAATACTTGAAGTCCACGATGACGTTTTCATCGCCGTCGAAGATGCCGTCTTCCCAGGGTTGCGCCGCACGGTGAGTCATGCCGGTGAACTGAAATTGGGCGCTCTTGTCGAACTTCTCGCGATAGAAGCGGTAAAAGAGAGCGGCGGAAGCCGTGCCGTCAAAACAGCGGTCGTGGAAACAGAGCCGAACCTTGGTCATTTTTGCGTTTATTGCCCGTTCCTCTCACGGTCTTAAATGGAAGAGGGCACAAAGCCAACCAAGATGTACGCCTGCGGCAAGATTGTCAAGAAGAAACCGTCCGTTCGGAGTACCTGAAGAACTTCCGCTCTGACCAAGTCTTATCACCTCAGGTCGAGGGAACCTGAACTTAGCCAAAATCACGCAAAGCCCGCTCAAGCCTGTCGATTTTGCCCTCCTCTATTCGACATATACACAGAAGCGAGAAAAGTGATGCAGGAGGCGGTCATGGCAACGCGAAAGAAAGAGTCGCAAAGGATTGGCTCAGTTCTAGGAAGAACATTCATGCTGGGGCTCGTCGTCTTGACTAGCGGCCTAGGCCATGCTGCCTGCCTGTTGAGCGCACTCTCTGAGATTCCCTTAAATGCTGAACTGAGCATGCTTTCGTCGGTCATCCAGGCAACGTGGCAACTCCTAGTGCCCTGTCTATTTGGCCATGCGACGCTCTGGGAGGGTTTCCTCCAGGCCTCTGGATGTTGCTGTCGGCTCTTCTTGGCTTTCGTCTGCGCAGGCTAATCGCTGTGACAAATCGGATTGCGGGGTCATTGCTCTACAAGATCGGAAAAGCTCCTGCAGGACGGACAGCTTACATTTGTTGCTCGAAGAGACCATTGCTGTAAGAATGTTTGCCTCCAGAGAATGTCCGTGTCGATTTCACTGGTCCTCGTTCGACGCTAAAGTAGAGGCTGATTTCGGCGGACTCGACGACCTCCGGAAGCAGCTCCAAATCAACCAAGGGAGCGACATCCATGCGATTCATGATGATTGTCAAAGCCAATAAGGATTCGGAAGCAGGCAAAATGCCTAGCGAAGAACTGCTTTCCGCGATGGGCAAATACAACGAGGAGCTGATGAAAGCGGGAGTGTTGCTGGACCTTTCCGGGCTCCAGCCCAGCTCCAAAGGGGCGCGAATCAAATTTTCGGGAAGCAAGAGGACGGTGGTGGATGGTCCTTTTACCGAAAGTAAGGAGTTGATTGCAGGTTACTGGGTCATCCAGGTGAAGTCGCGGGAAGAAGCGATCGAGTGGGCTAAGCGCGCGCCCAATCCCGCAGGTGAGGGCAAAGAAGGCGAGATTGAGATTCGCCAGTTTTTTGAGTTGGAGGATTTTGGCCCCAGCGAGGCGGTTGACCGTGCCCGTGAAATGGGAAAAGAGCTTTCCAAGAAAAAGTAGGTGTCGATTTCGCGGAGCGTCGTTCGTCGCATCAATAGAGCGGGAGAAAATCCGTTCCGGATTACGCAGTGACAAAGAGTTTGCACGAAAATTTAAGACCTAAGGAGAAATAGACATGCGATTCCTGAGCATTTATAAGCACGCGGAAAGAACGGCTCCTCCTTCCCAAGAGGAAATGGCTGCGATGGGCAAACTGGTGGAAGAAGGCTTTAAGGCCGGGTGGCTGCTCGCTACTGAAGGCTGCCTCCCGAGCAAACTAGGCGCGCGCGTTCGCTCGTCCGGCGGAAAACTGACCGTGACTGACGGGCCTTTCACTGAATCCAAAGAAATAGTCGGCGGCTTCGCCTTGCTGAAGGTGAACTCGAAGGAGGAAGCCCTCGAACTGACAAGGAAGTTCCTCCAGGTTGCGGGCGACGGCGAATGCGAGCTGCGGCAGATTTACGAGGCTGACACTTGCGCACCGGCCGCCGCCGCTGCGAATTCCTGATGGGTGTGCCCAGGCGCGGCCGCCCTTCGCTTCGCGAAGCTTTCGACTTAATTTGAAAGGCTGCCGTGTCGTCCGCTGAAACTCATCGCGTCATTGACGCCGTCTGGAGAATCGAATCGGCCAGGCTGATCGCGGGGCTAGCACGGATCGTCCGCGATGTTGGCCTGGCCGAGGAACTCGCCCAAGACGCCCTTGTCGCCGCACTGGAGCGGTGGCCGGAGGCAGGCATTCCGGACAATCCCGGCGCCTGGCTGATGGCCACCGCGAAGCACCGCGCCATCGATCTCTTTCGCCGGAACAAGCTCCTCGAGCGCAAGCACGAGGAACTTGGCCGCGAGCTCAAGTCACAACAAGACCTGGCCATGGCAAGTTTCGACATTCCCGAGGACCACGAGATCAGCGACGACCTGCTCCGGCTCGTGTTCGTATCCTGTCACCCGGTTCTATCCACCGAAGCGCGTGTCGCGCTCACGCTTCGCTTGCTCGGCGGCCTGACCACGCAAGAAATCGCCCGCGCCTTCCTGGTTCCGGAACCAACTGTTGCCCAGCGTATCGTTCGCGCCAAGCGCACGCTTACGGAGGCGCGCGTTCCCTTTGAGGTTCCCCGCGGCCAGGAGCTGGCTGCGCGATTGTCCTCTGTTCTGGAAGTGATCTACCTGGTTTTCAACGAAGGCTACTCCGCGACTGCGGGCGAAGATTGGGTGCGTCCCGCTCTTTGCGAAGACGCCTTGCGCCTGGGCCGCATCCTCGCGGAGCTTGCGCCGCAGGAGCCGGAAGTTCACGGCCTTGTCGCGCTGATGGAGATTCAGGCTTCGCGGCTGCATGCGCGCGTTGGTCCGCGCGGCGAGCCGATTCTGTTGCTCGATCAGGACCGGACACGCTGGGACCAGCTCCTCATCCGCCGTGGCCTCGCAGAGCTCGACCGTGCCGAGAAACTAGGTGGAGGACTTGGGCCTTATGGTTTGCAGGCCGCTATCGCGGCGTGTCACGCTCGCGCACGTGCGGCGGCAGACACGGATTGGCATCGCATCGCCGCGCTCTACGATGCCTTGGCGCAGCTCACACCTTCGCCCGTTGTGGAGCTGAATCGCGCCGTTGCCGTCGCGATGGCGTTTGGTCCCGCAGCGGGCCTGGAGCTCATCGATACGCTCACTTCGGAGCCTTCCCTCAAGGCTTACCACTTGTTGCCCAGCGTTCGCGGAGATTTCCTTTTTAGACTGGGCCGCTTTAACGAGGCGCAGGCAGAGTTTCAACGCGCGGCAACCCTCACACAAAACGCCCGCGAACGCGAGTTTCTCCTCAACCGCGCCGCTGCGTGCTCCCGCAACTGACCTCTCATGGAAAAGAATGGGATTCGAATCCGTTGCACCAGGACAACTAAGAAGTGGAGACTCTGAAGGGAAAGTAGCTGGACAGACCAGTCCCGGCGAATCCTCAACTTACAGCTTTGTTTGCTCCAGAGCGGCCAAGCGGCTGAGTAATTCCCTTTTTCGTTCGTCCGGCAACCGCTCAAACAAGGAAAGAATCGTCTCCAAGACCACGGAGTCGTCCTTGCAAGCGCCAGACAACAATTCACGCTTCCCATGCGAGAGCCGTTTGTGCGAGCCAAGATAACTTTGACTGTAAATTTTGCCGCAGACATCACATTTCACGATTTGCGACATACGCGATCTCCTATTCGCCTTGCAGCAGCGCTCGCCAAATCGAAAGCACCTATGCTAATTCTCTTTCCGCTTTCGATGCGGCCTGATCGTTGTTAAAAGTAATGCCGTCAGTCGCCAGTTTATTCCCAATCAACTGGATGGAAGCCTTCTTTGAAAGACACTGCTAGGCGAAAGAGGAGGGCGGAGCGCGATGCTGGAAGGAGATGGTCAGACCGGCGAGACGAAACGTGAGCCCGGGCCAAACCAAGGGTGTTGCGGAAGACTCGGGCCGAGGCGGAAGAATTCTTGAAGCTGGCTGCACAGGCACAGGAATGAAGTCAACCGGATGATGGGTCAGCTCCATCTTCGTCGCTTTCGAGTAATGACGCAGAGGATTGAGCTTGGGCAGATATTTGCCCTGTTTTGCGAGCGTCGAGAGTCCCGCTACCGCAAAAAGCAAGAGGAATACTGTGGTCCTTACCAGGATGCGTTGGGAGCGATGGGAATCCATCGGCTGACCTCTTTCCCGGTCGAGCAGAGCGAGTCTCCCGCTGAATCCGGCCCCTTGGTTCAAGCAATTTCTAAGAGGCTCACCCGGGTACCCTCTGATTATGAGCCGCAAACAAGAGCGATCTAACCGCAAGCTGAGGGTAGAACGCCTATCAGTAAACGGACGGCAAAAATGGGCTTTTTTTCTGGGGAAAGGCATGGTAGGCTGACTTCGTGATAATGTCCATCGCCAAGAAGCGAATTACCTCCAAGTCGTCCATGTCGACTACCACGACTACGACTAAGAAGATTATGACCGCTTCGGGCGATGGGAGAAACAGCTAGCAAGCTAAAAAGAGTTTCCAACCCACCGCCGGAAGCGAACCTGGCGGTGGGTTTCTTCTTTTAAACCCCCTCCAGAGACGCTCCAGCCGCCGGACTTGGGATCAACCAGGAGCGCAGGTCATGAACCAGGAAAACGTAGCCGAAGAGGCAGCAGCTCAACGCCCTGCCGCACGGTCCGGCGAGGCGCTTTATAGCGGCGGGGTCGGTAAGAGTCGCAGCAAAATAGTGGCATTCAAGTTTGGCGGCAGCTCGTTGCTGGGCGCCGAACGCATGTTCCATGCAGCGAGGCTGGTGCGAGAAGCGGCCGAAGTATCGAGGGTGGCAGTGGTTGTCTCCGCGATGAAGGGCGTCACGGACCATCTCCTGTCCATTGAAAAAGCGCTGGCGGCAGGCAAGCTGCCTTATGCGCGGCGGGAAGCGGAAGTTGTCCTCGAGTTGCATCTGGAAGTGCTGCAAGATTTGCGGCTGGACGAAGAGACGGATCGCCATGTGCGCCACGAGTTGCAACTCCTGGGATGCGACCTGGCGCACGAAGTCCTGGGCCGCGATCAAACCGCAGCGAGCGCTGAGTTTTCCGACCGGCTGGCTTCGTTTGGGGAGCGGTTCAGCGCCCGGCTGTTTGCGGCCGCGCTGCAAAGACTGGAAGTTGCTTCGGTCCCCGTGAGTTCGTCGGACTTCGTGTTGACCTGCGATACCTTCCGCGACGCTCAGCCACACCTGGAACAAACCAAATTTCGCGGGCAGAGGATTCTTCTGCCGCTCTTGAAACAAGGGGCCGTGCCGGTGGTGACCGGCTTTATCGGAGCAACATCGGACGGACGAATTACCACGCTTGGCCGGAACAGCTCGGATTTTTCCGGAGCGATCGTGGCGCACGTTGTGGATGCCGACGAGCTGGTGATCTGGACCGATGTGGACGGCATTTATACGGCGAATCCGCAAGAGTCCGCAGAAGCGCGGCTGCTGCATGAATTGAGTTACGACGAGGCGCACGCATTGGCGGCAAGCGGCGCAAAAGTGCTGCACCCCAAGGTGCTGCCTCTGGCCGCGGAAAGCGAAATGGTGGTGTGGGTGCGGAATACGTTCAATCCACAAGCGCGCGGGACGCGGATTGGACCCGCGAACGAGTTTCCCGGCGAGCTTCCCCCCATGGCACAGGGAGGCGCCGCATGAACTTACAAATTCAAGATGGGAGGAATGGAGAAATGGAGCCGAATGGGCAAAAGCGCGTAAGGAGCGTGAAGAAGAAGTGGCGAGCCGGAGTCCTCGGCGCAACCGGCATCGTTGGGCAGCGATTGGTGAAGCTGCTCTCGGACCACCCCTGGTTCGAGCTTACCGAAGTTGCGGCATCGGAACGGTCCTCAGGAAGGACCTATGCCGAGGCGGTTCGCTGGCACCTGGAGACGCCCATTCCCGCCGTTGCGCGAGACCTGGTGGTTAAAGGGGTTGAGCCGGCGCTCAACTGTGATTTTGTTTTTTCCGCGCTGGATTCTTCCGTCGCTGGGCCCGTGGAGGAAGATTTCGCAGGTGTAGGCTACCCGGTGGTCAGCAACTCGAGGAATCACCGAATGGACGCGGATGTGCCTCTGCTGATTCCCGAGGTGAATGCCTCGCATTTGGACGCGATTCCGGCGCAGCAGAGGAATCGCGGTTACGACACTGGGTTTATCGTGACCAACCCCAATTGCTCAACGGCCGGCCTCGTGTTGGTGCTGAAACCGCTGGCGGACGCGTTTGGGTTGGAGCGGATTTTTGTCGTGACGCTGCAGGCCATTTCCGGGGCGGGATATCCCGGCGTGGCGTCGATGGATATTCAGGGCAACGTGGTGCCGTTCATCAGCGGGGAAGAAGAAAAGATGGAGGCGGAACCGCAAAAGTTGCTGGGCCAGTGGGACGGAGCGAGGTTTATTGAAGCGGGGTTGGGCATCAGCGCGCACTGTAATCGCGTGCCGGTGCTGGAGGGGCACCTCGAGTGCGTGTCTTTAGGACTGAAAAAGATTGCATCACTGGATGAAGTGCGGGAGGCGCTGCGGACATTTGAAGTGGACGAGGAGCTAGCTTCCCTTCCCACGGCGCTGCGTCATCCTGTGGTTGTTGTCGATGAAGAAAACCGGCCCCAGCCGCGGCGCGACGTCGAGGCTGGAGA
>QHYL01000498.1 GCA_003224105.1 Acidobacteriota bacterium
AGTGCTGAATAAAGTCGAAGTTGGCCGTGGTGATGGGGCAAAGCGGTACGCCGAGATTCCGCACCACGGAAACGGCCTTCAAGAAAACTTCCGGCAGCAAAACTGCCGAACCCCAGTTGAGATAAGCGCCTCCCGGATGCATCTGCTGCGTCAACGCGCAGAATAAACGAAAATCGCGATGCGTGGCGTAGCCAAGAGCCGCGCCATCCGCCGCAGGGTGCATGTGGGGAATGTCCGTGCCGATGGCGAGATGCACGGTCACCGGAATCCGCCTCTTGTGCGCCGCCGCAAGGACGCTGGACTCCGCGTGCTTCGCCTCAATGACGCCGCTGTTCAGAAATTGTCCTGCCGCCTCCCCATAGCCAACGCGAATGCGCTGCGCCAGCTTGGCATTTTCATTCAGATAGTTACCCGTCTCTTCGGCCATGCCGAATTGGCCTTCCCCGAGCGCGGCTTCAACGTCCTCAGAAGTGTTCCCGGCAAGCGCGATCTCGAAATCGTGGATGAGCGCCGCGCCGTTCATCGCGATTCCCGAGACGAAGCCGCGATCCATCAGGTCCACCAAAACGGGGCCGAGACCGACTTTGATCACGTGCCCGCCCATGCCCCAGAGGATCGCTTTGCGATGTTTGCGCGCCGCATGCACCGCACTCAGAAGTTGCCGAAGGCTTTCAGCTGCAAGAATATGCGGCAAGGAATCCAGAAATTTTGTCAGCGATGGGCTCGTGGCCGCCGGCTTGGCAAATTCGCGCACGTTCACCTTGCTTTTGCGCGACGCCAGCGGATACGTATGCACTTCTCCGAGAACTAGCGGCTCGATCGAGTAGATGCTCATTGCCAAATACTGTTCCAGTTGTTGAGCAACACATGGAGGGCTCTGTCGTCCTTCGGAACATGCCAGCTCCCCGGCCACCTTCCCTGGGGCTTTGTTCTCTCCTTGTGAACTCGCTTGGAAGAAACCACAAACGCCTCGAAGGGACTACCTTCTGCTTTCTTCTGGGGTCGAACAAAGATGAAGATAAAATTGGAACTAGGCATCCACCCCGCTCCAACCGGCCAGAATTTTACTGGTTTATGGGAGCTCTTAACTTCAAGCGCGCGGAAATCCAAGGAATCAGGTCTCATTACAATGACATCCACGCCGCGTGTGTTTCGAGTGGTGGGCAAGGCGATCCAACCCTTACGACACAGCTCCGAAACGACAAAGTGAACACCAGCTTCACCGATTTGGGCGGTTTGTTTTCGCTGCTTATCCTTGTCTTTCATTTAATCAGCTCGCCTAACATGCACTTCTATTGTCATTTCCAAACCGACCGCTAAGATACCCTCGGCTACGCACAAACACAATGATCCGCGCAAGTCCGTTATTTGTCGTTCGATGAATGCCCGTTGAGGTTGAGGACACGCGCGAGGACTTGGCCAGTGTAGGATTTTTTCGCGTGAGCGACGAGCTCCGGCGGTCCCTGCGCCACGATCCGCCCACCGCCTTCCCCGCCTTCCGGGCCCAGATCAATAATCCAGTCCGCCTGCTTGATGACGTCGAGATGATGCTCGATGATCAGCACGGTGTTGCCAAGATCAACGAGCCGCTGCAGCACGTCCAGCAGTTTTCTCACGTCGTCAAAGTGCAGCCCGGTCGTCGGCTCATCCAAAATGTACAGCGTACGCCCGGTCTGCCGTTTCGAAAGCTCGCGCGCCAGCTTGATGCGCTGCGCTTCCCCGCCCGAAAGCGTCGTCGCCGACTGCCCCAGCGTCACGTAGCCAAGCCCGACCTCCACCAGCGTCGAAAGCTTCTGCTGAATTTGCGGAATGTTTTCGAGCACCTTCAGCGCATCCGAAGAAGGCAAATTCAACACGTCGCTGATGGAATGATTCTTATACCGCACCGCCAGCGTTTCCGAATTGTACCGCCGACCCCGGCACACCTCGCACATCACGTAAACATCCGGAAGAAAATTCATCTCGATGCGCCGCAGCCCATCGCCCTGGCACGCTTCGCAGCGCCCGCCTTTCACGTTGAAGCTGAACCGGCCCGGGCGGTAGCCGCGCTCGCGCGATTCCGGCAGCATCGCAAACAAATCGCGAATCGGCGCGAACACTCCCGTGTACGTCGCCGGATTCGAGCGCGGCGTGCGCCCAATCGGCGCCTGATCAATTTCGATGACCTTGTCGATATGCTCCGTACCCAGGATTTGCCGGTGCGGCGCAGGCGCCTCTGAAGACCGATAAAGTCTCTGCGCCAGCGCGCGATACAAAATATCGTTCACCAGCGTGGATTTACCTGAGCCGGAAACTCCCGTAACCACGATGAGCAACCCAAGCGGAAACGTAACATCAATTTCCTTGAGATTGTTCGCGGTAGCTCCAAGAACCTGAATCGCCTTGCCATTTTCGCTGCGCCGCTTTTCCGGAACTGATATTTTCGCCGCTCCGCTGAGATACTGTCCTGTCAGCGATTCCGCCGTAGCCTCAATTTGCTCCGGCTTGCCGTGGGCGACCAGATAACCGCCGGCGTTGCCCGCGCCCGGTCCTAGGTCCACCACAAAATCCGCGCGGCGAATCGTATCCTCATCATGCTCCACGACGAGAACGGTGTTTCCAAGATTCCGCAAGTGTTCAAGCGAGCCCAGCAGCCGCGCATTATCCCTCGCGTGCAGTCCGATGCTCGGCTCATCGAGCACGTACAGCACGCCGCGCAATCGCGAACCGATTTGCGTGGCCAGCCGAATGCGTTGCGCTTCGCCGCCGGAAAGTGTAGCGGCCGAACGCTCCAGGCTGAGGTAACCCAGGCCCACCGCAAGAAGAAAATCAATGCGTTCGGCAATTTCCTCCAGCGGCCGCGCCGCAATTTCTTTTTGCCGCTCGCTCAGCTGCCCAAGGATTTTGTCCACCGCGGGCCGCGCCGCGCTCAGCGATAGCCCTGTGAAATCCGCAATCGACCAGCCTCCCAGCTTCACCGCAAGCGATTCCGGCCGCAGCCGCTTACCATGGCACGCGCTGCAAACCGTGGCCGACATATACTGCGTCATCCACTCGCGATAGGTGTCCGAGCCGGACTCTTCAAAATTTGTCTCCAGAAATCTTAGAATCCCTTGGAACTGAAAGCCTTTTTGAAATTTGAATTTCTTGGCCCGAATCCCACGCTCCTCGGAGCCGCCGTCTTCCCGGGACGGATGTCCGTATAGCAGCATCTTCTGAATGCGCGCCGGAAACTTTTCAAATGGCGTGTTAAGGTCGAAATGATGTGTGTAGGCGGCTAGTTCCAAAGTGCGCTTCAGGAACGCTGAACCCGATCCTACCCCAAGCCCGCCGTCGAAAAGTGGCCGCGACCAGTCATGGATGATCTTTGATGGATCGAAATCGTACTTCGAGCCCAGCCCGTTGCACGCTGGGCACGCGCCGTATGGCGAATTAAAACTAAACGACCGCGGCTCAAGCACCGGAACAGAAATCCCACAGTCCGGGCACGCCAGTTTCTCGGAAAACGTATGCTCCTTGCCGCCCACGACGGCCACGGTCACAAGCCCGCTGGCAAGCTTCAGTGCCGTGGCAATGGATTGCTCCAGCCGCGAGGCGATGCCTTGCTTCACAAGCAAACGGTCCACAACAATCTCGATGGTGTGATTCTTCCGCTTGTCCAGCGCCGGAAAATCGTCCAGCGGATACAATTCGCCGTTAATCCGCACGCGCACGTAGCCGTCCTGCGCCAATTTTTCCAGCTCTTTGCGATACGCGCCTTTGCGCCCGCGAACAATCGGCGCCAGAATCATGATGCGGTCATCGACCTTGCAGATTTCTCCTTGCAGAATCGCCTGCACGATCTGCTCGCTCGACTGTCGCGTGATCGGCTTCCCGCAGTTCGGGCAATGCGGCACGCCCACCGAGGCGTAGACCACGCGCAAATAGTCGTAAATCTCTGTGATCGTCCCCACCGTCGACCGTGGCGAACGCGTGGTGGTTTTCTGCTCAATCGCAATCGAAGGCGAAAGCCCTTCAATCACGTCCACTTCGGGGCGTTCCATCTGGTCGAGAAATTGTCGCGCGTACGCGGAGAGCGACTCCACGTAGCGGCGCTGCCCTTCCGCGTAAATGGTGTCAAAGGCGAGCGAAGATTTTCCAGAGCCGGAGAGCCCGGTGATGACCGTCAGGGTGTTCCGGGGAATTTCGACGCTGATGTTTTTCAGGTTGTGCTGCCGCGCGCCCCGGATTACCAGTTTGGTCAGGCCCATAAGTCGCCTTTAAGTTGAAAATGCTCCCTCCCCAGGAGTCGTGCCTTCCGCATGCAAACCCTGCCGCCCAGTAGTCACACTGAGCCCACAATAACCCCTCACCATAACAGGTCGTAAAGAGCAGGGTCAAGAAAAACGGGCCGATCCATCAATCCTGAAGGAGACTTTCCTCTTTGCTTTTTGCTCGGTGGTTTCAGCGGTTACCATCTCAACAAATCTTCCCGAGGGTCAGGTTGACTCACCGATTTCCCCGTAAACTGGAAAGTAATCGTACCGTGGTGGACGCCTGCATAGACAACTCAGGGAGGCAGGCGCTTTTCCCGGTTCTCGCTTGGAGCAACACAAGAAAGCATGAGAAAGCTCACGCATTGGGAATTCGGTACCGTTGCCGGCTTTCTGCTCGTGTATACCGTCGTTTCTCTGCTCGCCAAGCCCGGAGCGGCGCTCACCGCGTTCTCCGACATGAGCGGAGCAGGCTTATGGCTCCTCGCGGTTGTCGTGATGCTCTGGGCTGGCTTCAGCAACACCGGGCGCACGCGCTGGTTCTGGTTCCTCATGGCCTTCGGCGCCGCCCTGGTGACCACCAACTTCGCCAGCTGGCTCTACTATGAAGTGATTACCGGGCGCCAGACGCCGAATCCCTTTTGGGCCGACATCCCTCTCTTCCTTCAACCTGTTCCCATGATGGCCGCGGCGGCGCTGCGTCCCGGCTCTCGCCAGCGCGAACAAAAATTCCTCCTCAGCTCGCTGAATTTTCTCATCCTTCTTTTGTGGTGGGTCTACCTGTACATGTTCCTGGTCTACCCCAACGAATACATTCAGGTCAATCAGGTCGTGTACAACGCGTATTACTTCTCGCTGTTTATCCTCGAATTCGCCGCGCTGATGGTCGTGATGGGCGGCATGGCGCTGGTCGCGGAAGGCGCTTGGCGCAAAATCTATTGGCACCTCTTTGGCGCCTGCGCGTTGTACCTCTTGTCCTATCAATGGCTCAACGCAGCGCTGAATCGCAACGAATACTACAGCGGAAGCATCTACGACGTCCCCGACTACGCTGCGATCTGCTGGTTCATCCTGATTGCTGCGCGCGCGCGCCACGTGCCTTCGGAAAAATTGGCGGGAACCGCCCGGGAGCGCGGAACGGACGTATCCGGATTCCTGGCGGTCTTGGCGCTGCTTTCAATGCCGGTGATCGGGCTGCTCCTGCTGTATCTCGTTCCGGCCGCCAGCCAGTTGCGGACGTTTCGCGTGACCGTCACGCTGATTGGCATTTTGCTGGTGGGCGCGTGTGTCTTCTTGCGGCAAATGTTGCTGGCCCGCGAGCTGACCCGCCTGCTGCATGAGTCCAAGAGCAATCTGGATCGGCTGCAGCAAGCGCAAAGCCAACTGGTGCAGCAAGAGCGGCTCGCCGGAATCGGCCAATTGGTTTCCGGCGTGGCGCACGAACTGAACAATCCGCTAACCGCGGTGATGGGCTACTCCGACCTGCTGAAGGAACAAACTCCGGAAAACGGCGTGCGGCAAAAGCTCGAACGCCTGGGCACGGAAGCGCGCCGCATGAAGCGCATCATTGATAACCTGATTAGCTTTGCGCGGCCGCTCCAGGACGGCCGAAAGGCCCTGGACATCGCCACCGTGGTGCGGGATTCGCTGATGCTTTGCGAATATCAATGGAAAAAAGCGGGAATCAGCTTTGAACTGAACTTTCCGCCCGAGCTGCCCCGCATTCCCATCAATGAAGGCCAGTTCAAAATGGTTTTTGTGAATCTTTTCACCAACGCCGCGCAGGCCGTCGAGCAGGCCCAGGAAAAGAAAGTTGTGGTGGAAGGAAACTTCGAAGCCAAGAAAATCGTTCTGCGCTTTAGCGACACGGGCCCCGGCTTCAGTAACCTCGATCGCGTGTTCGATCCTTTCTATACCACCAAGCCCGTTGGCCAAGGCACCGGCCTGGGCCTCAGCATGTGCTACGGCACGGTGAAAGAGCACAACGGCAAGATCTACGCCCAAAACCTCGAGCCCCACGGCGCCGCCGTCACCATCGAACTCCCCGCCGCTTAGCGAAGTAAAGCGCCTTGCAGATCATCCGTACTTCCCTTCCTGAAATCGTTTGCAGTCTGCTTACAATTGCTCCCAACGAAAACCAAATGCGAAGCCCAACGTTGCGCTAGATCAATACAGAAAGCGTTGCTGCCCGCGTGGTGTTGTTATACGTCGCCGAGATTGTCGCAGACGTCGCCAAGATAACAATGGATGTGTTCACGGTAAACGTGGCGCTGGTAGCTCCGGCGGGAACCGTCGCACTCGAGGGTACGCTGGCCGCTCCGTTGCTGCTGTCAAGCGCCACTTTTGCGCCGCCTGCGGGCGCCGGCCCGCTGAGCGTCACCGTAGCCGTCGAGGATTGCAAACCGCCGATTACACTCGTTGGATTCAGCGTTAGCGAAGAGAGTGTTACCGTGGGTGCCGGAGGCGGTGTTGTCGCCGTGGAACCCTGCTCAAACACCAAAATCGCCGGGTTAGGATCGTCCTGCGAGAGCGCCACTAACTTCGTCGCAGAAATCACATAAAATACCGCGTTCCCGCCTGTCCCGGAACTGACCGTCATGCTCCCTCTTCCATTAGTCGGAGACGAACTCACGGAGTAACTGGCATTGAACGCCTCACCTGAAACGGATCCGCTGGGCGCGCCCACATCCTCGTGACCGCTGATGTTGCCGGCCGTGCCGACGCCGTCCGCGGTGAATTCGCCGGAGAAAACCGTCACGCCAAAAGACGCTGGATCCGTCGCCGAGCCGGCGTACGTCCCTTTCACGATGCCGTTGGTGAATGGCCCGTCAGTCTGCGGTTCACCAAGGCCAAACAAAACATTACTGTCAGAAACGAAGAGGAACGCCTGATTCGCGCTCGCCAGGTACGCCACCAACGCGTATCCTCCGAGCGCAATGGTTGTCCGCCCATTGCTCGCCACACCATACGTGCCAGAGAAACCCGTCACGGTTTGCGGTGCGTGGCAGTAGTTCTCGTCGAAGTCCAGATTGAGAGTGCCTGTGCCGCCCGCAGTGATCAGACCTGCTACCGCCTTGGGCACGCCCATTGCGCCGCTGCCGCAGTTCGACAAGCCAGTGAGATAGATCACCATATTGCCGTTCAACGATGCATCGGTGAAACCTCCCGAGGGCGTTTGCTGCTGCACCACCACGCCACTCAGCAAAGGAGTCGCCGTCGTGACCGTGTCTCTCTCCATTGCCAATAACCGTTTCGCGTTCACCATGTAAAACACGAAATTCAGGTTCGCCGGCGCTCCGCCGAACGTGAACGCGAGGTTCATTGTGCCTCGTCCCGTTTTCGTGTCCTGCACGGTGTAACTTGCTGCGCTAAAAGACAGGGTGTGGGGCGTGCCATAGGCGTTGAAGTCCGCGGCGGCGTTAGTGAGAGTGCCTGTCCCGTTGGAGGCAAACCGCCCGATGATCGCCGCCCGATTGTTCAAGTTGTCCAGGCCAGCGACACCGAACGCGTAGTCGCCGGCTATACTGGCCGTATTGAATGCGTTGGTGTCCGCGCTCTCGATGGTTCCTGAACCGATCGTTCCCGATCCTGCCGAAGCGTCGAATTCGATGAACCGCGCATTGCCGTTGGCGGTCATCGCGATGGCGAACTTCGCCGCCCCGGCTGGTAAATCCCACGTCATGACGCCGCGGTTGTCCGTATCGATCGTGTACGTGCCGGTGAACGCCTGCGCGATCAGAGCCGCGCCAGTACCGACGCCATTCGTGTCCAGCTCGCCGCTGGTAAGGTTGCCGGCACCATCCGCAGCAAACGTGCCCACGGCCGCAGAAATAGAGGAGATCGTTCCGTTCCCCTTGATCCCGGTGAAAGTAAAGGCATAGTTGCCCTTGAGCGCAGGGTTCTTGTTCGCCGCTGCGGGGGCGCTTGGGGTTGGGGCGACCGGGGCTCCACACGAGTCGGAACATCCGGCTGATGTTCCCGTGGTGGCGCAGCCGGCTCCCCACGTAATGGAAAAAAGCAACCCAAAACACACCATTTGTCGAACATTTCGTTGACGCATCTTTCCCCCCAATTTGTTATGCGGTTGAAGCTGTGGCTCTCACTTCGGGACCGTCGCTACAACCAAGGCACCTGGGAGGGCAGGGCGCTAAAGTTCTCCTCTGCAGCACAAGGGACTGTCGCGTCGCGATTTGATATCGAGGAGAACAACCTGACTCACTTCAGGCAAACACCCGAATGCAGCCGAATCGCAAACCATCATCTTCGACCTCCCTCGCCCCAAACGCGACTGACAGAATCGGTGTGTGCATTCCTCCGCAAATTTAGCGCAGCGCGGCGGATAGAAGTACGGGGGATTTCTGGTAGAGTGATGCGCACAAAAGCAGAGGGCAAAGTGGAAGAAGCAGAAGCCGAAAGCACGGCATTTCGCGGCCGTAGCAAAATTCGGAAGTCGAAATTCGCAGATGCGTGAGAGCTGGCGGATCCAAAGCGTAGCCATTAGGTTAGGCATTCGGAACCCAGGGGATCAGAGAGAGCGCCCTTTGAGACTTACGGTAAAATCGGCAATATTGCTGGAACGGCTTAAAGGCCCGGGGATGTGGCCGTAAGTGTCTTGGAATGAGCGCATTAAGAGGCAGAAAAAGAATCGCAACGTTTTGCAAGATGTAATATTTGCAGGTTTTTGTGCGTACTAGTCTATGGAAACGCAGAGACCAGGCCGGATGAGCGCGCCGGGAATAACCGAGCCGACGGAGGCGATTGCCCGCGCCAGGGCGGGCGACGCGGACGCTTGGGGCGAGCTTTACCGGGAATATGCGCCTGCGATCTTCCGCTTCTGCAGGCGGGCCATGCCAACGCGCGAAGACGCGGAAGACGCCACCATGGAAATTTTCATGAAACTGAAAGGCAAGCTCAACCAGTACGACACGGCGCGGTCGTTCTCCGCCTGGCTGTACAAAGTGGCCGCAAATCATTGCTGGGACATCCTGCGCCGCCGCAAAATCCGCCAGGACAAAGAAACCGAAGACGTGGAAAGCGTGCCGCTGGAACATCCCGAGCCAAGCCAACTGGAAAAACTGATCGAGCAGCGTTCCAGCGAAGAAGTCCGCAAGGCGCTCGAGAAAATGGGCGCGCGCGCGCGCATGGCGCTGGTGATGCGCTATTACTCGGACATGAGCTATGACGAAATTGCCGATGCGCTGGGAGTGCGCCGCGCCTTCGTGGGCGTGGTGCTGCTGCGCGCGCGGCACGAACTGCGGCAAGCGCTCGAAGGCAACGCGGCGCTGGCTGCGGGAGGGACCTCATGAGCGGTATCGAGGACGCGAACGTGAAGCATTTGGACGAAATGACCTGCTTGATGTACCTCGAGCGGCAACTGGACCGCGCGAGGGGGCTGGAAGTTTCCGCGCACACGCAGGAGTGCGAGCGCTGCCGCACGCTGCTGCGCGCCCTCGAGCGCGAATCGCGCCTGCTGACGCGCGCGATGCTGGAAGACACCGAACCGCTGCCGTCGCGCCTGGCGCAATTCCAGGAAGCGGCGCGGCGCTCCATGCAATGGGTTTGGGGATTGGCTTTTGGACTGGCGGCAACCGGCGTGTATGCACTTTACACCGGCTACATTCAACCTTGGCAGCTGCAATTGGAGCAGGCAGGATTCAGCGGAACGAACTTGCTGGGCCTGCTGATTTTCCAGAGCCCTTTCTGGAAAGGATGGCAACCCATGGTCACTCTTCTTGAGATTCTCGCGCTGGCCACACTCGGCGGCCTGGGCGTGATGTTCCTGCGTCGGCGCCTCCGCCGCGGCTCGGCGCTGGCGCTGGTGTTCGCGGGATTGTGCACGGCGATAATGCTGCCGCCGCAGGCCTCCGCCACCGAGTTTCGCAAAGGCGACCGCGTGACCGTTGCAAGAGACGAAGTGATTCACAGCGACCTGTTCGCTGCGGGAGGACAAATCCGCATCGCCGGCACCATCGAAGGCGACCTGGTAGTTGCAGGCGGAGACGTGGAAGTATCGGGCCATGTTCTGGGAGACCTGCTTTCTGGGTCCGGCCAGGTCAGAATGACTGGGCAGGTGGATGGAAGCATTCGGGGATACGCGGGAAACATCACCGTGAAGGGCAAAGTAGGTCGAAACGTCATGACTTTTGGCGGCGACGTCAACATTGACAGGGATGCCACCATCGGCGGAAGCCTCACCTCGTTTTCCGGAAGGCTGAGCATTGACGGGCACGTACAGCGGGATGTTCTGGCCATGGGCGGCCAGGCGAACATCAGCGGGAATATCGGCGGCTCCGCGAAAATCAGGTCCGACGAACTCAATATCGATTCGACGGCGCAAGTCGGCGGACCCATAAACTTCGAAGGAAACAAACCCGCGCAGGTTGCGGACGGCGCCAAGCTGGCCTCGCCCGTTCACTTCGAGAAAATCACCCACGGCCCCAATTACTCGAACCCGCACTACTACATCTGGCAGCTGATCTGGATTTCCGCTTACATTCTCTTTGGTTTGGTGCTGTTTGCTCTGATGCCGGCTTTCTCTTTGCAGGCGGTGAATTCCGCAGAAGAGCACTTTGGCGCCTCCGCCGGTTTGGCGGTGCTTGTCGGATTCGGCCTCCCCATTGCCGCGTGCATCACTTGCGTTACCGTCGTCGGTCTTTTCGTCGGACTTTCGACGCTGGCTTTGTGGTATGGGGCGCTGCATTTTGGGCTTGTGGTCGTTGGTGCGCTGATTGGGCAGTGGCTAATGGGCAGAACA
>QHYL01000499.1 GCA_003224105.1 Acidobacteriota bacterium
CACCCAATTCCCCAAGCACCCAGGGTCGGCGACTCCCAATTGTCTTCCTCAAACCGAATGTCATGCTTTTTCAGGTCGATTCCAATCGCCCCAAGGCTTTTCAAATACACGTCCTGAACATCCGCCGGCGAAGGCTTGAGGATGACCTGATACTGCGTGTGTTTGTAAAGCCGATTGGGATTCTCCCCGTAGCGACCGTCGGCGGGCCGACGACTCGGCTGCACAAATCCGACGCGGTAGGACTGCGGCCCCAGCACGCGCAGGAACGTCTCCGGGTGCATCGTGCCGGCGCCAACCTCCACATCGTACGGTTGCTGGAGAACGCAACCCTGCTTCCCCCAAAATCCCGAAAGCTTCAGGATCAAGTCCTGAAACGTAAGGCCCGGGTTTTTCTCTTCAAGTTTTACTTTAACTCTCAAGGAGTCTCCAATAATTCCGGCGTATTCAACCGCCGTTCTGCATTCAACTCAATCCACGCAAACGCCGCGCGCCGCAATTCTCCGGCACTCGACTGCATGGACCGCTCAAAGGCAATGCGGTCCAGCCTCTCGCCGGCAAATCTCTCCGCCAGTTCCCTTGCGTCCCGGTGCATCGGCTTCATGTCAGCGCGCCGGCATTTCTCGCAGAACAACCCCGCGCGGTGCGGGCTATAGAAAGCGGGCCCCGAAGCAAAGACGGCCCCGCACGCCGCGCACCGGTCAAACCGCGGCAACCAGCCGCCAAGCCGCACGGTCCAAAACGCGAAATACGTCAGTGGCAACTCCCAATTCCCGGTTCGCTCAATCTCCCGTGCCGCCAGCAAAATCAGCCGGAACATTGCCTCAGAGACTTCATGCTCCGGAAGCACCATCTCGGCAATCTCGCTGATCACCGCCAGGCCCGTGCTCAGCCCATAATCGCTTTGCGCCTTATGCAAAGACTCCAGCGGCTCCGCTTGCTGGATCCGCACCAGTTCGCGGGTTTCCCTCTCCACATACCAAATCTGGACGTGAGACAGGATTTCGAGCGTCGAGCCGAAGCGGTTCTTCAGGCGCCGGGCTCCTGCGGCAACACCACGCAGCCGTCCCGAGGTGCGGCCGAGAAAACTCACCACGCGGTCCGCCTCGCCCAGCGGAAATGTTTTCAGGATGATGGCTTCCGTTTCCCGGGCAGGCATGGGCAGTCGGCGCGCCGACGCTGCGCCGGACAACTGTGAGACTCCGTCCGAATCGCACGCACACGCAGAACTCAATTACTTACCACACGCTTCCGCAAGACGCAATCTCTCCCTGCCCCAAAACACAAAAATCATTTGCGGCAAGTAGAGAAAAGCCGCAACACTCTATCTTTTGAACACAACACGCCCTCAAACCTTCGCGCGCACCAGTCACCCTCGCGAGGGCAAACTCCGTGCAGCACATCAGAGGTTCCTTCAACCCCCGCAGCAGAACTCCGTCAACAAGGCCCCGCCTTCTTTGTCTTTTCGCCTCCACCGCCCGCGCTTCATCCTAACGTCCGCAAATTCAAGCAGTTCCGCCAATAAAATGTTCCGTTAACCAGCCCGCTTCCACTACAAACATTATCGGACCCATCGGCCAGCTTTTCATTTTGCCCGTGGTTCGCTACTCTGCTCCGGGCCGAATCTATGTTTATCCCGCTCAAAGACATCAACCCGTCGCGAAGCTATCCCTTCGTGAACATCAGCCTCATCGTTGCCAACATGGCCCTGTTCTTCTATGAACTGAGCTTGCAGTTCTCGATGACTCCCAAGGCCTACGCCGCCTTCCTGACGACCTACTCCACCGTCCCCGCGCGCCTGCCCGCTTTCTTCGCCGGGCACGGCACGTTTCAGATCGCGTTTGTCCCTATTGTGACGAGCATGTTTCTCCACTCCGGTTTCCTGCACCTCGCCGGCAACATGCTCTTTTTATGGATTTTTGGGGACAACGTGGAGGACTTCTTCGGCCACATCCCTTATTTGCTTTTCTATTTTGTGTGTGGAATCGGCGCGGGCCTGGCTCACATCCTCTTCAATCTCTACTCCCATGTTCCGGCTCTCGGGGCCAGCGGCGCAATTTCCGGCGTGATGGGAGCCTATATTCTGCTTTATCCGCGAGCGCGCATCCTGACGCTGGTCTTTGTCTTCTTGCTTCCTATCCCCGCGGTATTTGTTTTGGGTGAGTGGTTCCTCGGGCAGTTCCTGGCGGGCATGAGCGTTCTCGGTGGCGGCGCTTCGGGCGGAGTCGCCGTGATGGCTCACATCGGAGGGTTTCTACTGGGGATGCTAATCACCGCGATCATCCGATGGCGTTAGCGGAAGTCGTCCCCGCCTGCGGGCGTTTTATTCTCAAGTCTTACTTGAACGGCTGGGCGTGACTGCTCTTTTCCATGAACCTCGCAAGCCAGTCTCCCACTTCCGCCGTGTTTTTCTTCCCGCCAAGATCTGGCGTAACGGAATTCTCTCTCAGCGCCGCGCGAACCGCAGTTCGAATCGCAGCAGCCTCCGTCTTCCATCCGAGGAATTCCACCATCATTGCCGAGGTCAGCACCGAGCCAAGCGGATTGGCGGTCCCCTTACCCGTGATATTCGGCGCGGAGCCGTGAACCGGCTCAAACAGGGACGTCCTCCCCGGATGGATATTCCCTGACGGCGCCAGCCCCAGCCCGCCGGCAAGCTGCGCTCCCAGGTCGCTGATGATGTCGCCAAACAGATTGCACGTGACAATCACATCGAACTGCCTCGGATCGCGAACAATCTCCATCGCCAGCGTGTCAATAAAAAGGTGCCGCGAGTCAATGTCCGTGTACTCCTGGCGGACTTCCTTGAACACACGCTGCCACAGGCCGTGCGCAAAAGTCATGGCATTCGACTTGTCGCTCATGCACACGCGCTTCAGGCCGTTCTCCCGCGCATACTCGAACGCATAGCGAATAATGCGCTCGACTCCTTTGCGCGAGTTAACGTCTTCCTGCACGGCAATCTCATCGGGCGTGCCCTGCTTGAACGTTCCGCCAACGCCAACATAAAGGCCTTCCGTGTTTTCGCGAAAGACGATGAGGCGAATATCTTTCTCGGTACGGTCTCGCAGGGGCGTAAGCCGATCGTGAAGTAATTCCACAGGACGGGCGTTCACGTACAGGTCGAGCTTGAATCGCAAGCCCAGCAGAATGTCAGCCGCGTGTTGATTCGAAAGAACACGCGGATCTCCGAGCGCGCCAAAAAGTATGGCGTCAAACTCATCCCGCAGCATCTCGACCGCACCCAGCGGCAACGTCACGCCCTCCCGCAGAAACTTATCGGCGCCCCAGTCGAATTCCACGAATTCCAGGGTGCGACTTGCCGGCGCGCAAACCGCCTTTAACACTTTTACAGCCTCGGGCGTGACTTCGGCCCCGATGCCGTCACCGGGAATAACCGCAATGCGCGCCTTCGCACCACCGTTTCGCATGGGAATGCCGGGCAAGGTCGCAGACCTCCTGGACGGCCGCTGCAGCCGTCCATCCTAACCTCTCAACGGAATGGACGCGCTATTCTTTCATTAAAGGGAACGCTGCGCCAGTATCCACCCGCGGCTTTACGGAACAGTATTAGCTTCCACGACAGCCGCGCGGCCGGATTCAATCCAATACACGCCGCCCAGCGACATGACGGCTCCGAGCACCTGGCTCCACGAGCCCTTTTCGCCTAGCCACACGATTCCGAGGATGGTCGCAAGCACCGGCAGTAAGTAAGTGAACGCGCTCAACTGCGACGCTTCCAGGTAGCGAAGCAGCCAGAAATAAAATACATAGGCCAGCGCCGAGCTAAAAACCGCCATATACAACAATGCGCCCCAAACGCGCCACGGTTGCTGCCAATGCCCTGCCGCATAGAGTGCCCGGCCTTCATGAAACGCCAACGGAAGCACAATCAGCGCGCCGGCAAAATGAGTAAAAGCGGTCATCGTCAGAGTGTCGTACTTTCCCGCAACACGTTTTCCCAGGACCCCGTACATGGCAAAGCCCAGGGAACCCGCCATCGTAATCGCGTCGCCTTCGATGGATGCCGAATGCCTGGAAATGCCGTTTTCGGAAGCGAGCACAGCAACTCCCGCAAGTGCCATGAGCATTCCAACGGCCTTATGCCCAGTGGCTCGCTCAAGCCCGAAAAGAACCGCCAGCACCAGAATGTAGATCGGGCTCAGGCCGACGATCACCGCGGAATGGCTTACGCTGGTGAAATGCAAGCCAATCGTGAAGCACATCTGATTGATCGTCACGCCAAAGAAACCAAGGTAAACAAAGGTCCAGAAATCGCGTGCAACGAAGCCTCGCCGCCGCAGTTCGGCCGCTTCCACAAAAGCCTCTAACCTCAAACAAGAGAGATACAGCGGAATCATGACCACGCCCGCAAGCACCACGCGGAATGAGGCCATGGCTAATGGCGGCAAATAGAGCAGCCCGATTTTCGCCGCGATGAAATTGCCTGCCCAGACCACCACCAAAACGGCGATCGAGGCGGCAATCGCGGGGCGGCTGGGAGCGCGTCCCGTAGACGATTCGATCTTCACTGGGTCAAACCAGGCGCTCTTTGCGTACTGTGAGCTTCTCAATGAGGTCGAGCCGCGGCTCGAATCCAATGCCGGGCCCCGCAGGAACACGAATCGTACCCTGCGGTGAAACGGTGACTTCCGGAGAGATGATATCTTCCGCCCAATAGCGCTTGCTCGCCGTCACGTCCCCGGGAAGCGAAAAGTTTGGCAGCGTCGCCAGAGCAATGTTGTGCGCGCGGCCAATCCCGGTTTCAAGCATGCCGCCGCACCACACTGGAACATCATGCTGCCGGCAAATGTCGTGAATGCCGCGCGCTATGGTGTGCCCCCCCACTCGCCCCATTTTGATATTGATGATCTTGCACGCCCCAAGCTCCACCGCCGCGCGCGCCTGCTCTTCCGTGTGGACGCATTCATCCAGGCAAATCGGCGTCTCCATCCTCTTTTGAAGCTCGATGTGGCTGTAGAGATCATCCCACCCCAGCGGCTGCTCGATCATCATCAGGTAAAAGCCTTCGAGCTGCTTCAATAGCGGCAAGTCCGCCATCGTGTACGCGGAGTTCGCATCAACCATCAGCTTGATCCGCGGAAACTCTTGGCGCAGGCGCCTCACCTGCTCCAGATCTTTCCCCGGCTTGATCTTTATCTTGATGCGCTGGTAGCCCGCCGCAAGTTCCTTCTTTACCGTAGTCACTAACTCGTCCAACGAATCCTTAATCCCGATCGAAACGCCGGAGGCAATTTCTTCGCGCGTCCCTCCCAGCAGCTTCGAAAGCGGAATTCCCTTCTGCTTGGCCTCCGCATCCCAAACGGCCGCCTCCAGGCAAGCTTTGGCCATGTTGTGGCCACGAACGCGTTTCAGGAGACCCCAAATCTCACAGGCGGAGTCGAACCTTTTACCTTTCACCATCGGCCACAAAAAGTCACGCAAAACCGGCCAGGCAGTATCCGCGTATTCCGGGCTATAGAACGGCGCCTCCGCGGCCACGCATTCGCCCCAACCGATGACACCATCCGCGTTTGCTTCCAACAAAATGATGCGGCGAACCTCCAGCCGATCCATGCTGGTCTCGAACGGCGTCAGCAGCTTCATCGAAATCTCGCGTAGGGTGATTCCTTGGATTTGCATGTTTGTGCTGGGCTGCAACCTTTCTTAAAAGTCGCTCCAGGGAGCAAGAAAATACGCGGGATTGCCTTTTCCGGTGCGCAGCCCGACCGCCGCGTAACCTTTCGCAAACCATTTCATGAACTCTTCCCGCATCCGTGCCTGCACCTTCCTGATTTCCGGGGCATTCTCCTGTTGCCAGCGTTCCATTTCTGCGGGCAGTTCAATAATCGCGGGCGCTTCCACGGGATCCTTAACAAGATTCTTGACAGCCGCCACCGCCCGCGCGGAATCGAGCCGCCACTCGACGAGCAGCCTGTCCGTCGCCAAACCGCGGTGCAGCGGGCTGGTCGTTACGCCATAAAGATTCGGCAGGTATTCCCTGCAAATCGCGCCGAGCCGGTTCAAATTAAAATGCGCGTTGCGAAGCTCCAGCGGATCGAAAGTCCATTGAATCAGCCGGATTCCCCGGCTCAATGCTTCGTCGCGCTGATAAAGCTTCAGCATCCTGCCAACGCCCCGGTCGCGGTAATCGCTCAGCACCCCCGTCATGTGCGAATGCAGGTACGCCACGCCGCCACGCAAACCAACCACCGCGAGCGTATAGCCGATCATGCGTCCATCATCAAACGCCCCCAGGACCTGCCCCCCCGTCTGCGCCGCCACAACAAACGCCGTGACCGGCTCGACTTCCAGGTCCGCCTCGCCCCAAATCTGGCGCTGGAGCTCCACACAACATTGAAACTCATCGAGCTCCTCGCATTTACGGACCTTGATGTTCCCGCTCATTTCCGCGCCTGCGCCTTCGCCAGTTCACGGGTCGCCAATTCCCCTTCCGCATTCTTCGTTGCGTCCCAGAGCTCCTCCATTTCTTCCCGCGGAAGCTCTTTGAACTCGCGGCCCGACTCCCGCGCTCTCGCTTCCATCGCCCGGAATCGCCGCGAAAATTTCGCGTTAGCCTTCTTCAGCGCAATTTCCGGATCAACATGCAAAAACCGCGCAAGGTTCACTGCGGCAAACAACAAATCGCCCATCTCCTCTTCCGTTTTCTCCTGATCCTTGCCTCGCAAAGCGTTTTTCAGCTCGGCTGTTTCTTCCTGCATCTTCGCGATGACCCCTTGCGCATCCTCCCAATCAAATCCAATCCGCGATGCCTTGCGCGTCAGCTGGAAACCCTCCAACGTCGCTGGCAACGCCCGCGAAACGCCATCCAGCAAAGAGGGCGCTTCCTTCCCGCCTTCCCCGCTGCCGCTTTGCACTTTGCTTGCTCGCCGCTCTTCCGCCTTGATCTGCTCCCAGTTTCTCAGCACTTCCTTCGAGTCTTTCGCGCGCGTCTCCCCAAAAACATGTGGGTGCCGCCGGATCATCTTGTCGTGAATCTCGCGGATGACGTCCGCCACCGTAAACCGGCCTTCCTCGCTCGCAATCTGCGAATGAAAAACAATTTGCAGCAGCAGGTCTCCCATCTCTTCGGCAAACTTCGCGTCATTCCCCGTCTCGAGGGCCTCCAGCACCTCGTAAGCTTCTTCGAGCAGGTAGGTTCGCAACGTTTGGTGCGTTTGCTCCCGGTCCCACGGGCACCCTTTCGGCGCACGCAGCCGCGCTTGCACGGCCACGAGTCTTTCAAACCATTCCCCGGGAGTCAAATGTTTCATCTTCCCGAAACGCGTTTTCCCCGCGTTCTTCTTGGTTCTTTTCCTCTTTTTCTTTGAGCGCGCAGACATCAGTTTTGTAAGTATTTTCAAAGTGAATCAAATGTTCCACTCTATAGGCCAACGGCCTGTTTTACAAGCTGTGAGTTTTTGGGCTACTTTAATGCCAAGCGGGCCTTGCCGGGGTTCCGGCGACTTGCGCTGCCCAGCCATGTTAAACTGAAGCTCGAAATTATCACCGGGGAATAGGCTCTAGCCGACTATGTCCGACCATAAGCAGGATGATTCGTTTCGCGTGATTGACCGCCGTCCCTTCACTTCGGAGGGCGAACTCCGCAAAGACGTCGTGGAAGAGCAGCAGCGCGAAGCCAAAGCGGAAGCCGCGAAGGCTCCGCCATCACCGCCGGAAAAAGCAAAAGCTCCGGCCAACGCGCCTGCCACCGGCGCCGATGCACCAAAGCGTCTGCCCGCCTTCGAAAGTCTCGTCCGCATGCTCGGCCAGAACGCCGCGATGGTCCTCGGCGCCTATGCCGACCCGCGCACCGGTCAGCCCATGATCGATCCCGACGCTGCTCGCGAATTGATCGACATGCTCGACGCTTTGCACGAAAAAACCAAAGGCAACCTCGCTCCCGAAGAGGACGAGCTCCTCTTGGACTTGCTCGGCAAGCTCAAACTAACTTACGTCGAGATGAACCAAGCCGTGGCGGCCCAGGCGGCGACCCAGGCTAAGGCGAAGACGCGCTGAGCACGCACGTAACAACCTGGGCGTACGCAACAAGCCGGGTTGTGCCGCGTTCCGATTCGCAGGCTCATTTCCTTTAATTCGAATGGGCAAGATGCCTCGCGCTCCGCTAAAAATTACCGTTCTCGGCTCCGGCACCTCCATGGGAGTCCCCACGCTAGGCTGCCCGTGCCGCGTCTGCGGTTCTACCGACTCGCACGACAAACGCCTCCGCCCTTCCATCCTTCTCTCTCGCAACGGCCGGAACGTCGTAATTGACACCACTCCTGATTTTCGCCAGCAGGCCATGCGCGCCGGCTTGGATCGTCTCGACGCCATTCTTCTCACCCACGGTCACGCCGACCACGTTTTGGGATTCGATGATATTCGTCCGTACAACATCCGGCAACGCGCCGCCCTGCCCGTCTACAGCAACGAAGACACGTTTCAAATCATCCGCCGTATCTTCGCCTACGTTTTCGACGATAAGCCAACTCTAAGCACCGTGCCCAGCGTCACGCTCAATCCTGTCGAAGGCGCATTCGAATTGCTCGGCATTCTTTTCATTCCCGTGCCTCTGCTCCATGGCGACATGAACGTGCTGGGCTTCCGCTTTGGCCGCGCCGCCTATCTCACCGATTTCAGCGCCATGTCCGATTCCTCCATGGCCCTTCTCCAAGGACTCGACGAACTTATTCTCGACGCGCTTCGCGACATTCCTCATCCCATGCACCAGACCGTGGACTCCGCCCTGGCGCTCATCGAAAAACTCAAGCCGCGCCGCGCCTGGTTCACGCATATCGCTCACGACCTGCCCCACGCCGAAACCAACGAGCGCCTCGCAAAAATGGGCTTCCCTCACGTGCAGCTCGCTTACGACGGCCTGCAATTCGAAGTTCGCGTGGACGCCCCCGTCGATGCAAACGATGCCGCGCCGCATGACGCAGCTCATGACACAAGCCATGACCGCAAGAGTTCGCCCGAGAACCGCTCTGCTGCAAACGTGCAGCCTCCGCGCTTCGCCACGTTCACCTCTTCCGAAGCGTGGGCTTCCCGCTTCGGCAAGTTTGATCAAAGCAGCGTGCTGGCCATCGGCAGCTTTGACGGCATCCACCTCGGCCATCAAGCCATTCTGCGCTCCGTCGCCGCGCGCGCTCGCGCGCTCAACGCCGTGCCCACCGCGCTGACCTTTGATCCCTCCCCCCGCGCCGTCCTGCGCCCGGACACCGCGCCGTCCCAGATTTCCACCATTGCCCAGCGCATCGCGGGTTTCCGCGCGCTCGGGCTCGAAGCCGCCGTCGTGCTTCCTTTCACGCTGGATTTGTCGCGCCTCACGCCCGAAGAGTTTGTTCAGCAGATTCTGCTTCGCAACTTGCGCACGCGCGCCCTGTTCGTTGGAGAGAATTTCCGTTTTGGCCACAAACAAGCCGGTGACGTAAATCTCCTGCGTCGATTGGGCGCGGAGCACGGCTTCGAGGTCGTGATTCTTCCGCCGGTAATTTATCGCGGCGAAGTGGTTTCCAGCACGCTCATTCGCAAAGAAATTGCCGATGGCGACGTCTCCCGCGCCGCGCGACTCCTGGGACGCCAATTCGTCCTCACCGGTGAAGTCGTTTCCGGCACGGGCACCGGCCATCGCTTCACATTTCCCACCCTAAACCTCGCCCCCGAACAAAGCCTGCTTCCCCGCCGCGGCGTCTACATCACGCGCACCTGCCTCGAAGGCGAGCAGTTCAGCCGCCGCTCTGTCACCAACATCGGCATGCGCCCCACGTTCAATGGCTCCGCCCTCAGCATCGAAACGCATCTCCTCGACGTGACGCCACCTTCCAACCAAGCCCAGGAATTTGTAAGGTCGCAGCATGCTGCGACCTTCGCGCCCCCCAAGCGCATCGAAGTCCGCTTCTGGCAGCGCCTTCGCGACGAAAAAAAATTCACCGGCCCCGAAGAACTCCGCGCCCAAATCGCCCGCGACATCGCCGCCGCTCACAGATTTTTCTCCCGCCTCCGCCGTTTCCGCTCCCTCCGCAACGCATCGCTCTCCGCGTCGCGTTCCTAGTCCCTGTAGTGGCGGGTCTTCAGACCCGTGAATTTTCTCCTCCTTCTTCGCACTGCGTTCCCAGTCCAATGTAGTGGCGGGTCTTCAGAGCTACTGCCAAACGAAGATACTTGGCGAGAAGATGGATTGCCGCCGAAGGCGGGGGCTTGACGCGGCCACCTCTCGGGTCTACGGTTCACAGCGACTAGCCACCAGCGCAAGCTTCGACAAACTTAATTCTTTTTCCATTCTTCAGGATCCGTCGTAGCAGCGGTCACGCTGTTACTGCGTCGCCGGGATTGGTGTCGAAAAACGGCGCTGGATAATTAAGCCTAAAAAGGAAATTATGTGCAAACGAACAACGGATGGACCAACCGGATTTGTCTCAAAGTACGCATCGAAAATGACGAGCTTGTGGACAGAGAAATTATTTGCCCTGGCTGCGGCGGTGTAGTCGGGAAGTTCCTGGAGTGTGACGGCGCTTCGTGCGCGATCTTGGAATGTATCCAGTGCGGAAAGCATTTGGCCGAATTTCCGAGCGACGCGGAGATGGAAAGAAGGCTGGAAGAGATGTAGCGGCTGGTTCACTCGTACTTGCAGCACCACACAAATGAGAATTAGGCCTTCCGTCTGTCCGGCGTGTGCAGCCGGAAGTATCCCCTTCGGGATTCGCGGTCTATTCTAGCCGCCCACAAATTTTTCCCCTGTCCTCTGCTTCTCCTTGCTCACCCTAAATTCAAAGGCGACTCTTGAACGAGTCGCCCTCTTCTGTTTGCAATTTTTTGTGTAGAAGAATGCAAATCCCAGCAGCTATAGGCCTGGGCACGAGCCTCCAAAGCTGCCTGAGGTGGATGGGTTGGGTTTGTGAAGCTGGATATTCCCGCCTCCGTCGTCGCTCGCGGCGCAAGGAGCGTCCGAGCCCAAAAAGTGTGGGAAGCATTCTATTGTCGTGTCATAAACGATGCTGCCGTCCGCCTGGCTTCTCATGCGGATGTCAAACTGATCGTTGACACCCGGTTCGCCGGCGTCGCTGGCCCGCAGCGCAAAATTAACGTCACCGAACTGGTTTGTTCTGGCGTTTCCGCAGATAAGCCGCGCACCAATCGGCTTGCCATTGGCGTCGGTGCCGTTGCTGCCGTCGTCGAAAACCTCATAAGCCGTAATCGCTGTCCCATGGGCATCCAGGCCCGTGCCGTTGTCTTGATATTCCAGATGGCCCCACGTTGGCGAACCGTGCTTGCATCCGCCTGCTACTCCAAAGTTGGCTTTGGCTCCGTTATGCACGATCCAGCCCCCGCCGGTCAGGAAATCACATGGCGTGTTGGCCCATGCTTTCACCGGGACGGGCTTGACCAGCGTCACCGCTGCCATCAATAAGATTCCTGCTCCTAGAAGGCCCCAAACTGTTCCGAACTTTGTTCCGTTTTTCTTGTTCATTGTTTTTTCATCCCTTCAGTTCCAGGCCTGCTAGAAAATGCTCGCCGTCGCAGAGGCTGGCACCACGTCGGCTGCGCCATTCTCGGTGACGTGAAGCGCGTTCACCGCGAAAGCGCCGGTAGAGGTAACTGTTTATCCGTTGACGATCACCTGGCCGCCGGGAATCACCCTCGTCTGGCTCGGTGCGCCGGTGACCGCAACAGGAACGCGGTTAATGGCAAGGTTTGCTCCTGATTGGATTTCGTACATTCCCGTGCTGTGCAAGGATCAATCGGGACGCCTTGGCAGGTGTCCTTTGTAGTGCGCGAACGCACACCAACCTCAAGGGCATCGAGTCGCGGAGAACGGCGCGGTCGCCCCCTTTTCGTGCATAGGCGCACGAATCGCCCGGGCTCGGTTTCAGTGATGGAGTTAGTCCCTCAGAATTCCTTCACCTTGAGGACCCTTCGAGGCTCCTTCGCGATGCAGGTTAAGAAGTCTATATGCGCTCCACAATCCGAAATACACTCGAAAAGAAAACCATAGAACTATTGCTTCCAGGTAAGCTATTTCCCGGAGTCGAACGCCTTTCCCCCGCCGCTTCCTCCCTGTTTGACTCCGTCATCTCGAGCGCAGCGAGAACTTCTCTCTCGGCGCGGCTCTTGCGCCGAAAACTCCCTCTCCCCCTTTGCAGAGCCCGGACCTCAGCCCAGCGCTTTGGCCATTGCTCGCCACTCGTCACTCGCCACTTCTTTTCGAGGTACACTTGCCCCATGCTCCGTCAGATTGCGCCCGTGTTCTTCACCACGGACATTCCCGCAACGCTCGCCTATTACACCGGCAAGCTTGGCTTCGCCTGTCTGGGGACGTGGCAGGATCCTCCGGTCTACGCCATCGTGGCGCGCGACCACCAGGTGATTCATTTTCGCTGCGCCCCGCCGCCCACCGCCAATCCGGACAAATACGCGGACGAATTGCTCGATGCCTACCTGTTCGTTGAAGATGCCGACGCGCTTTATGCCGAGTACGCCGCCCAAGGCGTGAAATTCACTCGCGGACTTGGCAACATGCCATGGCATTGCCGCGAGTTCGTGGTCAAGGATTGCGATGGCCGTCTCCTGGCTTTCGGCGCGAACCTATAGTGTTCTTCCGCCGGATCGTTGGCCCATCGGCCTACAAGTTTCCCTTCGAGAGAAAAAGAGAGTTAGCCGATGAGCGCACGGATTTTGGCGCGGACCTCTGCCAATTCCGCGGGCGATACCACTCCTTTTCGCTTAGCTCGTCTCTTGCGCCAATCGAGGCTCTTGATTTGGTCCGCCAGCACAGCGCTCCCGGTAGCGCCAGCAATCAGCACCTCAAAGGGATAGCCTTTGACCTGCGTGGTCATGGGACAGCAAAGCATGAGACTTGTCTTTCCGTTGTAGGCCGCCGGGCTGAGCACAACGGCGGGGCGGTGTCCCGCCTGTTCATGCCCGGCTTGCGGGTCGAAGTTGATCCACACAATGTCGCCTGCATCGGGCACATAGGCAGGCGGCATCACCAGGCCTCTTTGCCCACGGGTCTGCCAAATTCGACTTCCTCGTGCAAATTCTCCCCGGTAATTCCTTTCAGGAGTTCCGAGAGAGTGTATTCCTTGCGCGGAACCGGTTCGATGACAATGCGGCCGGCTTCCTCGCGCACGTCCACCGAATCATCCAAGCGGAGCTTGGCGGCCTGGAGGACAGCGGCAGGAATTCGCACCGAGGCGCTGTTGCCCCATTTCTTGACGACGGCTTTCATAGGCGATGATCGCCTCCTTGTAGAAACATTGTATCAACATCAATCACGCATTAGAAGGCTAAAGGCGGTGTGGCAATTACCTCCTTGTAGGGGCGCACGGCCTCTCCGCCAGAGTGACTCGCCTCCGCGAGCCCTCTCTAAGATACAAGGGGCGGCCTTCTGAGGCCGGCCGCTTCTCGCTTCAGCGCTAGCGACCCCAGGTTTGGCGTTGCCTTTGTAGCGGCGGGTTTACCCCGCCGTCCGTAGGGGCGCACCGCTGCGCCCTCCCCGCAAGTCCTTAGCGCCGGAGGCGCGTCACACTTTAGCCCAGCCCGTCAGGGCTGGGGCTAAAGAGCAAAAATTCCCAGCACCGTAGGTGCGGTACATAATTGATCCCGAACCCGGCATCCGTGAACTCATCATCGGCGCCACTCCCGGCCTGACGGGTCTGCCTTCCGTTTTCTCGCCACTCGTTTACCCCGAGCTTCGAGGGGCCACTCGCCACTTTCCCATAGCCGCCCACCCTCTGCACCGCCTCAACGTGTGGTGGCAAGCGAACCACCCTC
>QHYL01000500.1 GCA_003224105.1 Acidobacteriota bacterium
AAGCGTCACCTTGTGAGTTTTATTGATGTGCATGTCAAAACGGCCAAAAAGGGTCGTGGCGTCGACCGGCGTGCCAAGATTGCTTATCAAATGCCCTGTCGCGGTCAAGGCATTAACAACTGTTTCGTCATCAAAGTTGCGATAGCGTGCGGACACAAAAAAGGTGGCGCTTTTACTCCCGAGGAATGGGACTGGGCCGTCCGCTTGCCCCTCAACAAGCTTCCGTTCTTCGTAGGGCTTGGAGGTGGCAAAGGCGTTGCGTGCGTACAGGTCCGAAGTTCGGTAGATGACGAGAGCATTGCCACGATAACGCCCGTGTACTCCTTTCTTCGTGGTGATTTCGAGCCGCCCCTTTCCCGGCCGTCCAAATTCCGCGGAAAAGGGATTTCGATTGACGACCACGTCTTTGATGCTCGATGCGGGTAAATCCGCGTTGTCGACTTCAACGCCGTCAACGATGATTTTGGCTCCGCCCGCGCCAACCATGGAACTGTCCAGGAACAACGAAGGAATGGTCAACGGGTCACCATCCTTTGACGGCATGTTCATCAGCACACGGCCACTCAACTGAAAGGCATTGTTGTTCTCTTCCGCGAGCAGAACGGGTGCGGCGCTGGCAGAAACCGTAACTTTTTCCGAAACCTCCGCTACTTTCAGTTTTACGCGAACGCGGGGAACCGCTGCAGAACCCACGGTCACGGACAGTTGCCCATCCTGAAATCCTGGCAATTTCGTCTGCAAGGTATATTCTCCAGGAGGGACACTCGAAAAGATAAACTCGCCTTCCTCATCCGACTGCGTGACGAGTGGTTCTCCTCCTGCTTTGTTGGTCAGCGAGATTTCCGCCGTTGCCAAAGCGGTCCCGCCGGGGCCTTCGACAACTCCCTGAACGATTCCCGTCTTGCTCCCCTTAACTGGAAGTGCGAACGCAAGAACAAACATAAAGAACATAGCTAAATGACGAGCTTTCATCGGAGCAACCTCCATTTGTCTGTGGTCGTTAAAACCTTTTCCTGGCGGGAGGACATTTGCAGTTTGTAGAGGTGGGCGTACTTGCCATTTTGGGCAAGTAATTCCTCGTGAGTCCCGGATTCAGCGATCTTTCCCTGGTCGAGCACAATGATGCGATCCGCTAACCGCACCGTGGTAAGGCGATGCGCGATAATGAAAGTGGTGCGCCGGGCGGCCGCTCGCTCGAGTGCGTCCACTACTGTTCGTTCGGCGACGGCATCCAGCCCGCTTGTGGGCTCATCGAGAATCAGGATCGGGGCGTCGCGCAGAACGGCGCGTGCAATGGCGATCCGCTGCTTCTGGCCGCCGGAGAGGGTTGTTCCTCTTTCACCGACAGGGGTTTCATAACCGTCGGGGAGACGGCGGATGAATTCGTCCGCATTTGCCGTTACAGCTGCAGCGACAATCTCCTCGTCGTATGCCGCGGTTTTGCCGAAGACAATGTTTTCGCGAATCGTTCCCCTGAACAGAAGTGAATCTTGAAGAACCAGGCTGATCTGTTCCCGCACAGACTGTAGCAAGAAGTTTCGAATGTCCTCGCCGTCTATGAGCACAACTCCAGATTCTGGGTCATAAAAACGAAGAACCAGGCTGATCAGCGTGCTCTTGCCCGCGCCGGTTGCTCCCACGATTGCCAGTTTTTCTCCTGGAGCTATGGACAAGTTGATGTTGGAAAGAACCGGTGTCCCAGGTTCATACGCAAATGAGACGTCCCGAAATTCGATGGCCCCTTTCAGGGGCGGTGCGGGCCGGGCTCTCTTGCTGTCGCTCACCTCACTGCGTTCAAACAAGACCTCCACGATTCGTTCTGCTCCCACACTGGCTTTGGCGAGCGTATTCGCTGAGCGGGTGATGGCCTTCAGGGGGCTGTAGAGGCTGTTCACGTAGGAGAAAAAGATGACCACGTCACCGGTGGTGAGGCTTCCGGCAAGAACGCACCTGGCCCCGTACCACATCACGATCGTCAGGCCCACCGCCGCGAAGAAATCGACGACAGGCGCTATGCGGGCTTGGTATCGAACGCTTTCCATGAAAGCCTGAAGATTGCTTTCACTGTGTTCGTGAAAGCGCCCATCCAGTTGCTCCTCTTGCGCCAAGCCCTGGACAATTCGGATGGAGGCCAGTGTTTCCTGGGCCAGCGAAGCGAGATGCCCTGTGCTCACACGGGCCTTGCGGTTCGCTTTCTTAATGAGCCGCTTGTAACGAAAGACCATCCACAACATTCCCGGAGCAATCGAGAGAGCGGCAAAGGCGAATTTCCAATTGATCCAGAACATTAAGGAGGTCATGCCCAACAACAGCAATGCGTTGCTGCCGGCGACCATGATTCCGCTGGCAATGAAATCCTGAATTGACTGAGTATCGGAGGTCAGTCGCGTCGTAAGGTCCCCGGTTCGCTGGCCGTCGTGGAAGCGGAGGGATAAACGCTGCATGTGAGCGAAGAGATCCCTCCGTAATTCGAAGCCAAAGCGTTGGCCGAGATCGCCGAACAAGTTCGTGTAGAAGTAGCTGGTCAAGCCGGTGACGACCGCAATGAGCATCACCGCGATGCAGGAGCCGTACAAAATTTGTGTGGGAGAAAAAGGAGCGCTGTCCAGCCACGCGTGGATTAGCGGGACACGGCTGGGTTTATGCGACAACACCCGGTCAATTACGACTTTGAGCGGCCAGGGGCGAAGTACGGTGAGCCAAGAGTCGAGCCCCATCGCTGAGAACGCGAGGAGACATTTCTTCCAATGCGCGCGGAGAAACGGCAGGAAGTAACGAAGGGTGTTCCACTCGGTCATCTGTGGTTTCAACTCACCTGGCATCACTCATTTTTCTCCTTTGCAAGAACGGGAGCTCAGTCACGAACGAAGCAGCGATTGTTGTGACCAAGACTCCGCAAAACACTAAAACTATTTTTGTTGCTCTCACGGACGCGCAAATTGACTCGCGGCCTGGAGTAACTTAAACACAATCTTTTTTCCGTCCTTCATGCGATGCACGACGGCCTCGAGATAGGCTAGCTTCAAGAAAGCTATGGCCAGGAGCAGTTGCATTCGGGGCTTGGAAAAAACGGCAGACCCGGACGCATACACTTCTTCGAAACGGGCGGCCTGAGAATCGAAATAGTCAAGCGCACCAAACGAGGTCAAAGCCAGGAAGCGCAGATGCGCGATGAAGTGTGCTACGTCAAACAGAGGGTCGTACTGGCAGAACTCGTCAAAGTCTAGCCCGACGAAACGATCTTCCTCTACGACAAGATGCTCCGGTGAAAAGTCTCTATGGGTCGGTACACGCGGGCCTTTCCTGCATTGTGCAAGTTCTTTCTTGATCAGCTTTCGAATACTTCCGAACTCATCTCCCATTTCCCTGTGCGCACTCACCAAGTTCCGTTCCCAGACGCCCAGAGTATGGAAATGCCGTTGGTAGCCGTAGAGTCTCCCTCCACGGAACCGGCACGCATGCAATTTGAGAAGCCACTTTGCGGCGCCCTCTATCGCTCGACCGGTATCTTCACCCGCAATCAGAAAATCGCGCAGTGTCCTGCCGCTTTCCCAACTCAAGAACAGGGTCTGCCACTGCGGGTGATAAGCAATCGGCTCCGCGATTCGGAAGTCCCCGGTCGAAAATCCCCGGCGCCACAGTTCCTGGCAGTTTTCGAAGACGGTTGCCCCATGATTTCCCGAGTAGTATTTGGCCAGGATGCGATGCTGCTCGACAGGCGCCCCGGGTGCGGACCGCATGAGTACTTCCAACTTGACGATGCATCGCTTCCCTGGAACATGTCGCCGGACGCTGTGGTGCGTTTGCTCTACGCAGACGTCCCTGCCGAACCGGCCCTTCAGGAGTGGCGTCAAGACGTCACTAAACTTTTGCGGATGGCGCAGCAAAGAGAGACCCGGCATGGCAGGATCCTCGGGAACGGACACACGCGCGCCGGCTTGCGCGGATAGCTTTGACCGAAAGGCCCATTTCCCTTCTTCCAAGACCGCGTGGCGTGTTCTCTCAGTGCTCATAAAGGGTTCACTGCTTTCCATTTCTTGCGTTTCTTATGTCGCTTGCCATCTTTCACTGCTCCGGTTTTTTCTTGTGTTCCTTTCAGTTCTCCAGGACGCGGAGGCCTTCCAACAACATCGCCCCTACTTTTTCTTCCCAGCGTGAAACCCGGTGGTGGAAGGCGCCATACTTGGCGAGCTTCAAGCACGTCGCAGCTCTGTAGTAAGGCAAGCGAGGCAAGATGGCCGAGCCACGCGTCTTGATGTAAGCATCCAGAAAGGCATGGGCAGGCGAATCAAGCGCGGTGATGGACCCCATGCGGCCGACAGCCAGCCGCTGCATTGTCACTGCAAATCTTGCGACGTCGCGCGCAGGATCGCCCGCGTCAAATCCATCCCAATCGATTGTCAGTACTCGGTCCCCAACGAGAAATACATGGTCGGGACTGAAGCTCCCATGCCCGGCGCAGATTTCTGCCGGTCCGACTTCCAAGAAGGTTGCCCGCAACCGTTTGAACAGGAGTTGTGCATTTTCGGATAGCGCACCACCCAACTCACAGAAGCGCAATGCCCAGCGCTCCATCCGGGCGAGCCCTGCCTTAGGCGAAGAAAACTCCCCCGTGCGCGGAGCCCACTGGTGAAAGTGAGCCAGCCAGTGTGCCGAGCGTTCCGCGGCTTCCATCTGCTCTTTCTCATCGCCGGTCAGGAAAATCTCTTTGGCATTTTTCCCCGCCAGCTTCTCTTCAAAATGCAGCCGCAGCGAAGGCACGTAAGCCAGCGGGCGGGGAATCGAGAACTGCGCGGATTGATGGAACTGCCCTCGCCACATCTTATCCATCGTTTGGTGTACATCGGTCCGGTCTTTTGCATAAACCTTGGCGATTAACTGACACGGTCCGTTGTCAGTTCGGAAGGAAACTTCCAGGGTGCATCGCTTGCCCTTGTGCCATTTGAGCGGTCGAAAGCTCGCTTCATGGACAGTCCCCCAACTGGCACATCCCGGCAAGGTGCTCACTTGCCTGCCCAAAACTGCCGGGTTTAGAACTTCTTGAAGAGTGGTGATCCCTTCATCCACAAGAGAGGACATGTCCACACCTCTTGTGTTGACGTAGGCCTCCAGGCTCTGCGACATGTTTCTCTCCTTAGTGAGTAAGACCAACGGTTGACAACCCTTCCCCAAGCATGGCCATGGTTTTTTCCTGCCAACGGTCAAGCTGATAAGCCGCGCAAAATTTGGCATGTTTCAAGCACAGCGCTGCCCGGTGAAAAGGGAGCCGTTCCAGAATGTCCCGTCCTCGTTCGCCGAGGTACGTTTGCAGGAACACATCCGAGAGCGAGTCGAATGCCACAATGGCTCCTCGGCGGTCGAGGGCCAGCCACTTGGTAACAATCATGAAAGTTGCGACATCCCGCGCGGGATCCCTGACTTGGCAACCGTCCCAGTCGATTACCACGGTGCGATCGCCTTGCGTGAGCACATGACTTGGGTTGTATTCGCCGTGAGCCGGGCAGATCTCCACGATTCCCATCGTTGAGGCCAAGACTTCGAGCTTTGCCAGGAGGTACCCGGCTTTTTCTGCAAAACGCCCACCCAACCGGGACAATTTGCGGGCCTGGCTTCTGGATTTGGACATTAGTTTGGTTACGCTCGAAACAGGTCCGATCCGTGGAGCCGTGGAGTGGAACTTCGCCAGCCAAAGGGCGCAACGCACGGCAGCTTCTTTTTGATTGTCTGATTCCTTCTCCAGGAAGACTTCCCTCACTGACATTCCGTATGCTTTTTCTTCGAGAAGAAGCCGTAACGATGGCAGGTAGGTTATGGGACTAGGGATCGCAAATTGGGAATCGCCTCTAAAACCTGCCTCTTGGATTCCCGCCATGATTTCATGAACATCGGAACGGTCTTCGGTAAAGACTTTGCCGATCAACTCATGCGACCCGCGTTCAGTTCTCATGGTTATTTCAAACGTGCAGCGTTTGCCTGGGTGGCACTTGAGGACACGCGTTTGTATTTCTTGCACCGGGCCCCAATTCCATTCCGCACTGGAAAGCTGGCCGAGCTGCTTTTCGAACTCGGCAGCATTGAGGAAGGACACAAGAGCAGAAGGTCTTGAATCAACAATGTTCGGAGCAGACTCCGCCATGAACTTCTCCTTATTCACTGCCTAATGCCCGCAGTCCTTCATCAAGAACGGCCTCGGCCCTCTCCTGCCACCGGGGTCTCTTGCGGCCTACAAACCGCTTGGCCTGGCGCAGGCACAAAGCCGCCATATAAAAGGGCAAATTTTTCGCGACACGCTCATCACCTTCGGTGAGGTACGTTTCCAGGAAGATTTCGGCGCAGGAATCCAATGCGCGGATCGAACCGAGATGCCGCTCGGCCAGCCTTCGAATCCCCAACAGGAACCTGGCGACATCGCGGCTGGGATCCGAGAGGATGAAGCTGTCCCAATCCACGGTGATGACTTGATCACTGGCAAGAAAAACGTGAGCAGGGACAAAGTCTCCATGACCCGGAGCGACGGGAATATCGACGAGAGATTTCCAAGCCGGCTCAAGCCCTTCTAACAGCCGCTGCCCCTTGGCCTCCAAGGAAGGACAACCTTCGACAAGTTGCTTGCACGTCTTGAAGCCTCGGTGGAGCACTTCGTTGGAGCTCAAGACCTCTCCTCGAATACTCGTGAGCCTATGGAACCGCGCGAGCCACATTGCGCTTCGCCTGGCGGCCATTTCTCGCTCCCGCGCCTCCCCGTCCAGAAAGACTTGGGCTGCGTGCATACCTTTAACTTTCGCGACAAGCAGCAGCCGCAGCATGGGCAAATAGGCAACAGGCCGCGGAATGGAGAATTCCGCGTCATCGCCGAAACCCTCTCGGCGGATTGCGGTCATCACTTCAATGACATTCGGGCATTCTTTCTTGTAGACTTTTCCTATCAACTCGCGCGAGGAATCACCTGTTCTTAAAGTCACTTGAAATGCGCATCGACGTCCTGGGTGGCACTTTAAAACCGTAGTTCGCACGTCACCCACTGTTTCCCAATCTCGCTCGGAAGACGAAAGCAGCTCGAGTTGCTTTTGAAACTCTTGCAGATCAAGAAAGGGGGCAAGAGCCGGGTCAACTGAATCAAGTGCGCTATTCGCAAATTCCATTGTGGTTCCCCTTCTCAGCCTTCACTTTCCTAACGCCCCATAATGCTCATCGAGCAAAGCATCAGCCTTCTCCTGCCAGTGGTGAACTTGCTTGAAGACATACCGTTTTGCGCGCTGCATACGGAGGGCCGCACCGTAAAAAGCAAGATTTTTCGTAATCTCGGAGCGGCCCAGAGCAAGATAGGTTTCCAGGAATTGCGCCGCGGTGCGGTCCAAGGCATGAATCGAACCAAGGCGCTTTGCTGCCAGCCTTTGAAGCCCAAAGAGAATGAATCGGGCGACATCGCGGCTCGGATCGCACAAAACAAAACTATCCAGGTCGATCGCGACCACTTGGTTCCCGCGGAAAAGCACATGTCCGGGAAGGAAATCTCCGTGACTCACCGTCATCGGTGTGTCAATCAGGTTCTTGGACGCTTCTTCAATCTCCTTGAACAATCTCAGCGCCTTCTCCGCCAGCGCCGGGCATTTCTCCGCAATTTGCTCCGATCTCTTTGTGCTTCGGGACAACAGTTCGCCTGGGCTCATGACCCGTGCCACTATCGGCGGCAACGCGTGGAACCGCGCTAGCCACTGTGCGCTACGAATCGCCGCATGGGCCCGCTGGTGCTCGTCGCCATTTAGGAAAAGGTCTTTCGCATAGACGCCATCCACTTTCTCTACCAAAAGCAGGCGCATCG
>QHYL01000355.1 GCA_003224105.1 Acidobacteriota bacterium
TGACGTCGTGCGGGCGATTGAAGAGTTTGCGGCGAATCCGCGGCCCGGCGAGGTTTATAACCTCGGCGGCGGACGCGAAAACAGCATCTCGATGCTGGAAGCCATCGAGCGCATCGAGCAAATGAGCGGAAAGAAACTGACGTGGCAGTATGTGGACGAAGCGCGAAAGGGCGATCACATCTGCTATATCTCGAACCTGGGAAAATTCAAGAAAGATTATCCCAACTGGAGAGTTACGCGCGGGCTGGACACGATTCTCGAGGAAATCATCGCGTCGCAGCGGAAGCAAGTGAACTAGAAGGGATTCGACGGAATAGACGAGGAACAAAGGGGAAGCAGGCAAGCAATGCTCACGTTCTTCACCACAGCGAAACCGTTTGTCGGACATAACGGAATCATTCAGAAGAATGCGCTGAAAAGCTGGGGACTGCTGCACGCCGAAGTGGAAGTGATTTTGTTTGGCAATGAGCAAGGCGCGGCCGAAGCGGCAAAAGAGGCGGGGTTGCGCCACGAACCGCACATCGAGCGCAACGAGTTTGGAACAAAGCGATTGGACCACATGTTTTACAGGGCGCAGGCCATCGCGCGGCACGATCTGCTCTGCTACATCAATTGCGACATTCTGCTGATGCGGGATTTTTTTGATGCGGTGAAGCGCGTGCGCGAGAGGCATTGGCACTTCCTGATGGTGGGACGCCGGTGGGACATCGAAATCACCGTGCCCTTGAATTTTGGAGACAAGGACTGGGAGACGCAGTTGCGCCGGCGGGTTTTGCGGAACGGGCTGCGGCGCGGGCCCGAATGGATTGACTATTTTGTTTTTGCGCGCGGCCTTTACGGAAGGGACGTCCCGCGATTCGTTGTAGGGCGGGTCTTTTGGGACAACTGGCTGGTCTGGAAGGCGCTCGCTTCCAATCGCCAGGTCATTGATGTGTCCGATGCCGTGCTCGCGGTACATCAGAATCATGATTACGGCTATCACCCGCAAGGCAGACAGGGAGTTTTCTGCGGAGCAGAGGCTGGGTGGAATTACGAGTGTGCAGGAGGCTGGAGGCATCTGCGGACGATTGCAGACGCCACTGATGTGTTACAGCAGGGCAGGCTGAGGCCAAATCGCTTGCGGCGTTGGGCCGGCGCGAAACGATATGCACGGCAGGGAGGGCGCGTTTTTCTTCACGGCGGAATCGAACGCGCCTGGTTTTTTATTTTGGGGCTGACGCGGCCCATGCGACGGAAGTTGGGGTTAAACACGGAGAATCTCCGGCGGCAGTTTGGCCGAGCGGCTTCGCCCTCAGGTAAGCCTTCATGAAAGCGCCATACTTCAGCATTCTGATTGACGCCTTCAACTACGGCCATTACCTGGAGGAAGCCGTGGAGAGCGCGCTGGCGCAGGATTTTCCAAGCGACGAACGCGAGATCCTGGTCGTCGACGACGGCTCGACCGACGGCACGGCGGCTCGCTTGCGGAAGTTCGGGAATGCGATTCGTTATTTATACAAGTCCAACGGCGGGCAGGCTTCCGCATTCAATTACGGCTTCGCAAACGCGCGGGGGGAAGTGGTAGCACTGCTCGATGCCGACGACGTGTGGCTGCCGCATAAACTGTCGCGAATCTATGACACTTTCCGGCAGAGTCCCGCAGCCGGGATGACGTACCACCGCCTTTATTGGTGGGACGGCGCGAACGCCACCCAAGCGGACCGTTACTTCATTCCGGTTTCAGGGCGCGTGCCGGAAAGCCGCAGCGTTCTTTTGCAATATCCGATGGCGAGCACTTCCTGCCTGGCGTTCCGGCGCGGCGTGGTAGAGAAATTGCTGCCGGTGCCGGAGACGCTGCGTTCGCAGGCGGATGCGTTTCTGACCGCGCTGATCATCTTTATCGCGCCGATTATTGCCGTCGAAGATTACCTGGGAAAATACAGGCTGCACGCAACGAATCTTTTTCAAAACACAGCAGCAAAGCCCTCGCCCGCGCAAATCGAACACCGCATGACCATGCGGGCTTCACTGCTCGCTGAAGTTCAGGAATGGCTCCTAAGGAATGGTCACGATCTTCGCTCGGCCGATCTGCGCGCTTACATGGCGCAATGGAAAAAGGCGCAGGCGCAAGACGGATTTGCGCTCCGGGCGCCGGGCCGCTGGAAATACTTCCGTCACCTGCTGGGCTATCCCTGGACGTACAGCGAGATCATGACGCCGCGCCACCGCGTTTATAGCTACATGAAGGCTTGCGCGGCGCTGTTCTTGGGCTATCATCATCTGCATCTGTTTGATGATGCACGGAGGAAGCGTAAGGAATGGATGGCTTCTTCCTCCGAAAAAAATCTGGTGGCGATTCCTGCGAAAGCCAAAGCGGCTGCCGCTACCAAGAGTTGAGCTGGTGACTTGGGAAAACTCTTTGTCAGCGTCCTGATTGACACGTACAACCACGAGCGCTTCATCGAAGAAGCGATTGTCAGCGTACTCGAGCAGGATTTCCCCGCCTCCGACCGCGAGATCCTGGTAGTGGACGACGGCTCGACCGACCGCACGCCGGAAATCGTGCGCAAGTTCGAGCCGCACGTGCGGCTGCTACGCAAAGAGAATGGCGGGCAAGCTTCCGCGTTCAACGCCGGCATCCCCGAATGCCGCGGCGAAATCATCGCCTTCCTCGACGGCGACGACTGGTGGGCGCCGGCGAAGCTTGCGCGCGTCGTGGAAACCATGCGTGCTGATGCAGGTATCGGAATGGTTGGTCACGGGATTGTAGAATCCTTTAACGACGGAAGAAACAAAGTTGTGGCTCTGGACAAACCAGAGCGCTTACGCCTCAATACCGCACGGGCTTCCCAGGTTTTTCGCCTCCACCGTGCGTACCTTGGAACAAGCCGACTGATACTGCGTGCAGAAATAGCTCGAAAGATCCTGCCCATCCCGGAGGAACTGGTCTTTGAAGCCGATGAATATCTCTTTACGGTTGCGGGAGTGCTTTCCGAGTTTGTGATTCTGAAAGACGTGCTTACGCACTATCGCATTCACGGCGGCAATCTTTTTCTCGCTGCAAATCGGGAGTCGAATGCGTTGCGCCGGAAGCAGCGTGTGCTGGCGTCTCTTTTCCGCGCGTTGGACCGGGGCCTTAGAGCCAACGGGGCGCCGGAGGAAGTGACCGACTGCGTGCTGGAGATCGTGGGTGCTGAGGCCGAACAATTGAGGCTCACGCTTGATGGAGGTGCGCCTTGGGAAACCTATCACGTCGAGCGCACGATATATCGGATCCAACATGCAGACGCTGCTTGGAGGCAAAGAGTCTTTCGCCAAGTTACAACGATCCCGGCTCTTTTGCTTCCGCCACGGTGGTTTTACGCGGCGCGGAGTTGGCTGGCAAGCCAGCCCCTTTATAAGAAAGCTCGAAATGAGTTCCTACCAGCTCCTGGTTTCACTAAGATCGAAACACACAAGCACGTCCAGGAATAATCCAGTGATACCGCCAGGACGAGACCTAAATCGATGAGCCCGGCAAAGGACCCGCGAGGGATAGCTCTGGCCGCACACCGTGATTACTACGCGGCGGGAAGCTACGACGACGACCGGCTAACGTGGACGGTCCACGAGTTCCTATCTGGCGCAAAACCAAGGAAAATGCTTGAAATAGGCTGCGGGGACGGCGCAATGTTGCGGCTTCTCGTCGCCCGGGGGATTAATGCCAGGGGCGTAGACGCCTCTTCTTCAGGAATTGAGCGATGTATAACTGCAGGGCTCCAGGCGGAATGCCTTGACGTCAGCGTGGATGGGCTGCCTTTTGCCGACGATGAATTTGACATGATTCTCAGTTTAGAAACCTTCGAACATTTAATGAATCCCTACTATGCCCTCCAGGAGGTTAAGCGAGTCCTTATTCCGGGGGGACGTTTTCTGTGCAGCGTTCCGAACCCGTTGACGGGTCATCCTTATCTTTATCCTGGCTTGTTCGAGTATGCGAACTTCCGGCGTTTTCTGGAGCAATCGGGCTTTGCCATTGATCGCGTGGCGCCATGGCAAAAGGTCGCCCGTGAAATGATTTTGCCAGCGGCACTGCGGAGAGTGCCAGTCTTGCGAAGCAGAATCGTAGCTGGCGGAATCCGTAGGATCATCGAGAAGGCCTTTCTTGCCGCTGGTTTGTTCCCTTCCTTTTGTTATTGGCTTTGGACCTTCGACTGCCGCAATCAGAAGTCAAAGGACCTGGACATGTTCTGCAACGTTTCGGAACAAACACGCCCTGGAAGTGAGAGGAGATTTACGGTTGGGAGTTGACAGCACACGTTCAGCACCCTCGCATGCTCGCCTAAAATCCAGGCTTAGAGACTTTTGGAATGCCCAAACCGTCTACTGGGAGCACTTATCGGAAGAAGTCGCGGTGAACTCTGACAATCGCTCGAGAGCAGCGTCTTATATTCCGGAAGGTAGCCGCATTCTTGATGTTGCTTGCGGAAGAGCGGCAAACTGTGTCTGGGCGTTAGGTCGCGGAGAATACTTCGGAGTCGACATTTCTATGAGGGGCCTACAACGGGCCGAGCGCACCGGGCTCCAACTCTTCTGTGCTGACGCGGAATCGCTGCCATTCCAGGATCGTTCCTTTGATGTGGTTCTTTCTACGTATGCTTTGGAGCACTCTGTTGATCCCGCTCAAATGCTGAGCGAGATGACAAGAGTAACTCAGCAGGGGGGGCGGATCATTTTGCTAGGCCCGAGTTGGGATTTCCCTTTCTGGTATCCAAATTCGTTGTCCACGCGGGCCCACAAACCACTGTGGCGCTTACGATATTCCGCGAAGCGCTTGGCGACCCAGATGGCGGCGTGTATTGGTGCGAAATCGCCGTTTCTGATCGTTGAAGACCCTGATGCTTTCTCTCAACCCTTCGAGGATGACGTGGATGCGGTATACGTCGTCTGGAACTTTGAAGTCATTCGTGAAATGAAGCGCTTTGGTTGTGAACTCTTGTACGCCAACTCCGACGATCAGTTGCTCGGCAGCAACCCCGTCGTACGACTCGTCAAGCAGTTTTTGATGCTTTTTCCCGCATACCGTCACGCAGGCAGTACGTGCCTCATGGTCTTTGAACGATGAACATTCTTGTGCTGTGCCAAGAGGACAACCACCGGAAACTGCTGCCGGCCTACGCGCAAGCACTTCGAGGGCAAGGAGCACGGCTGGCCTTCGTTCATCCGGCAATGGCCCTGGACGCACCGTTAGATGAAATCCTCGCATGCTGCGAGATGCAACCGGACTGGATTTTTCATATGGAATCCGACCTTCCGCTCTTGCCCAAAGGCCTCGCGCAAAGCCGGATCCCAACCATGTGCTTTCACGTGGATACTTATGCGTTTACGCGCAGAAGGATTCGCTGGTCCGCCCTATTCGATCGAGTGGCCGTATTCCACCCCGGCTACGACCGCATTTTTGCTGAGGCGGGCCACCCCGGAGCTTTTGTGTTGCCGCATGCAGTTCAGCGTGGACTGTATGCCAGGCCCGAACAAAATCGAGAATACGAGCTCGCCTGGGCAGGAACCACGGAAGGACCAATTTATCGCCGCCGCCGAAAGTGGCTTCCCAAACTGGCAGCAGAATTTCGCATGAATGACTGGAATGGCCGTTATACGCTTGCGGAAGTCGCAGACCTCTATCAGCGGTCGAGAGTTGTGGTTAACCTAGGCCGCGACGACTTTCGGCAGGACGCTAATATGCGTGTTTACGAAGTGATGGCTTCCGGCGCCCTGCTCATCACTTCCGCTCCGACGGAACTGACTTCTCTAGGCTTTAGAGAAGGCACGCATTTTGTTGCCTACCGAAACGAGGCGGGACTTATCCCGGCCATTCGCTTTTACTTGGACCATGAAGACGAGAGGAGCAAGATCGCGGCGGCTGGCCGCGAAAAGACGCTCCGGGAAGATACGTACGAATGCCGGGCGGCGCAGCTTTTGCAAGTTTTGTCTCGCGGGAACGTGGCAATGAAGGCTCCGGCAAGGGCATGGCCAGAAGTGCGCGTGCGGTTTGCCTATCTCGACTTTTTCGCGGCGCAGGGCGCTGTCAGTTTAGCCGCAGCGGAATTTCGCAAAATGGGCGGACTGGGTTCGCGCGGGAACCTGGAAGGCGCGGTGCTCTTGGCAAAGGCCTGGACGAAGCAACAAATCCAAGGACTCAGGAGCGGGTGAGCCAAGCACTCGCACCAGGTGGACCTGATTCAGTGCACGACCCTATTCCTCGTAAGCGCGGATTCTAAAGAATTTAGCGTCTGCGTAGGTCGTTTAGAATGAACAGTGAACAGTTGCAAGGGGGCTCGGAAATGTTGATTCTAGGCGACTTACTGAGGGACCTGAGATCGGAGATCCGAGAGACACAATCCTGGGTGCAGGTCCGAATTTCGAGCAACTGACAGAATCCGGAAATTCCAGCATAGTGCGAGCGCGCGAGAGGACAAGGAACAGGGGGTGGGATTGAAAGCGACCAACGCCATGCGACGCGACTGGAACGAACGCGCGCGCAAGGATGCATTTCTGTACATCGCAAGCTGGAAAGACGACTGGAGCGAAGAGAGTTTTTTCGCTTCGGGCGAAGCAGACTACGAGCGGCTGGTGGAGCCGACTATTGCCCGGCTGGGGATCACGCCTGCGGAAAGCGCGATGGGGGAATTGGGTTGCGGTGCGGGGCGAATGACGCGTGCGTTTGCCCGGCGCTTTCGTGCGGTCACCGCGATCGACATCTCGGAAGAAATGCAGGCGCGGGCGAAACGCTATCTAAAGGATTCCGACAACGTGCGCTGGGCGCCTACGGATGGCGTTTCCCTTACGGGCATAGAGACCGGCTCGATGGATTTTGTGTTCAGCTACCTGGTGCTGCAGCACTATCCGTCGGCGGAGCTGATCGCCGGCTCGATTAAGGAAATGATGCGGATTCTTCGTCCGGGGGGCGCCTTCCTATTCCAGTTCAATGGTTCGCGGAAGGCAACGATGAATTGGAGGGGCGGCGTTGCCTCGGCAGCGCTTGATGGCTTGTGTTCCATCGGCTTTAAGCGGGTTGCACAGTCTTGCGCGCGCTTCGCGGGAATTGATCCGGATATGATTGGCAAGACCTGGCGCGGAGTTGCGCTGTGCTCGGAAGAAGTGGATAGAATGGTGCGGAGCGCCGGAGGGGCGCCGGCAGGATTTGAAGGAGAGAATTCCCCTCTTGCCTGGTGCTTCGGGCGCAAAGCTTCTCAAGGAAACCCGTGATCACATTGGGGATCAATTATTCGCAGATGCACGATTCTTCCGCGTGTATCGTGCGAGAGGGTGAGCTACTTTTTGCCGTGGCAGAAGAACGCATCAGCCGGCTAAAACATGATGCACGCTTTCCCAAGAACGCCATTCAGGCCTGCCTGCAATTCGCGGGAGTGAAACCTGAGCAAATCCATGAGGTGTGCTTCGGGTGGCAGGAGCCTGGGGCGTTGTATCGCCATGATTTGAAGTTGTACGCGACAGGGCAGTGGCCGATTACGTATGCGAACCTTCTGAATTCGGCCAAATACTACGCGAGCATGTGGCATCAGGAGGGCGGTGCGAAGAAATTCGCGCAACACTTCGGCCCAACCCGCGCGAAGATGCGCTTCGTAGATCATCATTTAGCGCACGCCAT
>QHYL01000356.1 GCA_003224105.1 Acidobacteriota bacterium
ATTCGGGGCAGTCCACCACAAACAATAGTTTCTTACTCTCTTTGATTCATACCTTCAACTCAAAATTGACCAGCCAGTCGAAGATTGTTTTCAACCGGCTGAATCTGCTGCAGCCACTGGGATCCAATCCTGTCGGTCCGACCCTGTACATGAATTCCGTTTCAGCTCCCAAAATTGAGGGGAACCTCATTGGAATGCCCGGATATTCCCCATTCACTCCGGGCAACGCCATCCCCTTCGGGGGGCCACAAAACTTTGTCCAGGCTTACCAGGACCTCAGCTCGATCCATGGTCGTCACACGTTCCGCTTCGGCGGCAATTACACTTACATCCGAGACAACCGGAGTTTTGGAGCTTTCGAGGAAGCTGTCGAATCCCTCAGCGCTACTACAAGTTTCAGCACAAGTATCGAGAATTTCTTGAACGGCGTACTAGGGCAGTTCCAGTCGGCCATTGATCCACAAGGAAAATTCCCGTGTGGCGCCGTCGGAGCTGTTCCGAACTGTACAGTAACGCTGCCCGTTGGCCCGCCAGTCTTTGCTCGGAGCAACCGTTATCACGAATTCGGCACCTACTTCGAGGATTCATGGAAAGCAACGAACCGGCTGACGTTTAATTTAGGAATGCGCTGGGACTATTTTGGCGTCCAGCATAACAAAGACCCTAACCTGGATTCGAACTATTATGACGCTCAGGGCGGCAATATCTTCACCAATATTCGCAATGGTAGCGTGGCCACAGTTCCCAATAGCCCTATTCATGGGCTATGGGAAAAAGATTGGAACAACTTTGGCCCGCGCATTGGCGTTGCCTACGACCTCTTCGGTAATGGCAAGACAGCTCTCCGCGGCGGGTGGGGCATCTCCTACGAGCGGAATTTTGGTAACGTGACGTTTAACGTTATCCAAAACCCGCCGGCGTACGCTGTTATCTCGATCCTACCGAGTGATGTCGGCGGCACCATTCCTATCACCACGGACAACGCGGGCCCCTTAGGAGGCTCGACCGGCTCAAAGGCCCTTCCTTTAGTCAGCCTTCGAAACGTAGATCCGAATATCGTGACTGCGTATGCACATCTCTGGAGCGCCGTACTCGAGCATCAGGTGACGCGCAATTTCATAATGGCTGTTGAATACAACGGGTCCAAAGGTGTGAATCTCTATTCAATTGAAAACCCCAATCGGCCGGGTTCCGGAAACGTATATCTCGGTGATCCGTGCCCAACTACGCCGTGCGCGGTCGCCGACCTGACCCGACTGCAGAGTTTTCAATACAGCAACATCAACCGCCGCGGCGACAACGGCTTCTCTCACTACAACAGCGTGGCCGCGCGAGTAGAGCTAACGAACCTGGGCAATACCGGACTAAGCCTACATTCGAGCTACACGTATGCCCACGCTATCGACAACATCAGCTCTACCTTTAGCGAGTCCAACAACAATGCAAATCTGGGACTCCTGGATCCCTTCAATCCCAAGATTGATAAGGGCAACTCTGATTTTGACCAGCGTCATCGGTTCGTATTCTCTGGCACTTGGGACATTCCGTTCGCGCGGAATATGACTGGTGCGGCCAAAGGATTCTTGGATGGATGGAGAGCCGCCTCCATCGTCACGATCCGCGGTGGTTTTTCATTTACCCTGTTCGATTGCCAGCGGTGCCGCGAACACCTTCGACTACTTTAACTTCAGCTCCGGTTTTGACAGCTCGTATATCAATCCTATCGCCGGCATTTCCGACTTCGGTCCGTTTCCGAGGAATATGTTGACGCGCGGCTACTTCTATGGTCCTGGCGCTTATACCATCGACCTCGGTGTTTATAAGACCACAAAAATCAACGAGCGACTCAGTCTGCAGCTCCGTGGCGAGTTTTTTAACTTGCTGAATCACTCCAACATGTGGCTGACGCTTAGCGACAATGACCTGTCTTCGACAACCACGGTTCACGCCCAAAAGGGCGTGCCTCCGATCAATGCGGATGAACGCAGGAACGTCCAGCTTGCACTCAAGCTAATCTTCTAGTTCAAACCAGAATCTGATTCCCTCTCAGCCGGGAGACCTTCGGGCCTCCCGGCACTTCGCTTTATGCCTTGGCACAGCTTGTTAGGTTTTGCTAGAATCCGCGCAACTCAGCGGAGGCCGCCTTGCGGCCATATTGCAAAACCACGGAAACTTTCTCTCGGTACCTCTTTGTTGCGACTCTCGCAGCCTCATTGATCTTCATTTGCCCGCTCGGTTTCGGCCAGTCTGCGACCCCAGTATCAGACCACATCGGGAGGGTCCTGATCCGCGTTCGCGATCGAGTCAATGAAGAGCAACTCGCACAGGTCCAAGTACAACTCATTCGTTTCCCCAATGGGGTTGTGGGTGAGCAGTTCACAGGCTCAGACGGCAGTGTTCAATTCTCGGGTCTGTCGGTTGGCGCCTTTACCGTCCGCGCCTCATGCCGGGGTTACGAACCAGGGGAGGCTCAGATTGATTTGCGCAACAGCGATGGGACGCTCCAAAGTGTGGACCTTGCGCTCATTCCTCGCAGGCATGAGGAAAGCGGAGCACCTAACGGCATTGTCGCTGCTGGTACTCTGAGGGCTCCAGACAATGCCAGGAGAGAATTCGAACGCGGTAGCCGCCTCCTTAATGAGAAGAAAGACGTCGCACGAAGTATTGCAGCGTTCCAGCGAGCCATTGCACTGTACCCCAACTACGCGGACGCTTATTTTCTGATGGGCACCGCACAAATGCAGACGAGTGCCGCTTCTGACGCGGAAATCTCTTTGAGGAAGGCAATCGCGCTGAATGGCCACATGACTGCCCCGTATTATCCTTTGGCTCTATTGCTGTTTGGGCAGCACCGCTACGCTGAGGAAAAGGAGCTGCTTCTTACGGCTGAAAAACTGGATGCAACGGACTGGCGGTGGCCTTTCGAACTAGCTCGTTGTCACGCGCAGCAAGGTGTGTGGGAAAGTGCGCTGCGGTATGCGGTGACCGCCAGTGGGAGCACGAATGTCCCACCCAAGGTCCATTTACTTATAGCCGATATCTACGCGAATTCTGATAGACCCCGTGAGGCGGTTGCGGAACTCGAGCTTTTCGCGAGACTTGACCCGGAGAGCTCCTTTATGGAACGGGTGCGTGAAGTTCTTCCGATCCTTCGCCGACGGGCGGCCGCTTCTGCTTCGCCTCCTTCAAATCCGGCTGACAAAGTCCAGGAACAGCGAAAGAACTAGTCCAATCCTCCCACTGTAAATATCAATAAGGGTTTCTCCGCTCGTGCGCACTCCCTCGTGAGGCAAGACTGTCAATTTTAACAGGTGCAGGCCCCCAGTGAAGAGCTACAAATTTGCTCGATGCACCACGATGGTGGCGATTTTTTGAAATTGTAGTTCTCTAACAACGAGGAGACTTGATGCTGCCCAAGCAGGAAGAATTTACTCACTTAGGGTTGGATGCCCGCGCAGGGATAGCCTTGTTCTCAATTTCTCTAGTGTTTCTTTTCTCGACCTTGACTTGGTCACAAGAGCATGACATGGCCAGCATGCCAGGAATGAATATGAGCTCGCCAGTCGCTTCTGAGGGTCCGGCGCAGGCGGCCAAGCATCTTGCTGACAAAAAAGAGAGTGAGTTTAATCATCGCTTGGCGGGACTGTTGGTAATCGTCGCAGGGATCTTTATCCTCTCCGAACGCTCTCTTGCAAAGCGATGGCCCATGGTGCGCTACGTCTGGCCCATGTGTTTCCTCGTCGTCGGCATTTTTCTTCTGGTCTTTAGTGATACAGAGATCTGGCCCTTCGGCCCTCAAACTCCATGGCATGCACTTACTCATAACGGCGAGGATCTGCAGCACAAGATCTTCGCCATTATTTTGCTAGCCATTGGATACATTGAACTCCAAAGAGCCCGCGGTCAGCTAAGTGCGCGCTGGGCAACCTGGTTCTTCCCGGCGGTAGGAGTCGTCGGGGCAACTCTGCTGCTGTTTCACGTTCACGGCGGTGACATGCAGGCCCCCCACGCCATGGAAACAATGGAACACATCCAGAAACAACATCGCTGGTTTGCCGCAACTGGACTCGGAGTCGCCCTGGCAAACGGATTAGCCGAAACACCACAGAAGTGGCAACAACTTTTCAAGAAGGTTTGGCCCGCATTACTCATCGTCTTGGGCGTCCTGCTGACGCAGTACACGGAATAAAACTTTCAGACGATAAGTCTTCCTCCAACCTGCACTTGAAATGCATGCGCTGCTGCCTCGTCTACAACCTGGATGTCCGATGGAGTCAAGAAATGGCTACTGACGTATCAATGAATTTGACGAAACCTGCGCCTGTCCATCTTCGCTCAAGGTCTCGCGGTATCAGAATACATCTCGTCTTCTTTGCGTTTACTATTGTGACCGTAATTGTCACTCCGCTGCTTGCCGGCACGAAAATCATTCACTCTTGGGTTCACGCTGGCGAGCCCATGCCGAAGTTCAAGAAAATCCTTGTCATCGCTGTTATGGAAAACTATCTAATACGCCAGGAATTTGAGGATGAGATGGAAAGGCTGCTCGCGAAATCTGGTATCGAGGGCGTCAGGAGCCACATGGTTCTCCCTCCTCGCAACGAGTTGATGGAAGGAGAACTCAAGCAACGGATAAAGGAAGCGGACTATGATGCCGTTCTTGTAATCCGTCCAAAGGCGTTTCGCAAAGAAACCGAGGAGGTCGGCACGAAGGCCATCTATATGCCTCCGACAGCCTACCAAAGCTTCTGGCCTTATTGGGACATGGCCTTCAAGCAATATTCCGCGAAAGGTTCTTACCTCAAGGAAAACACCATCGTCAGCGCCGAGTTCAATCTTTACCGCACCGCGGACGAAACACTTCTCTGGAGCGGAGAAACGGATACTGTTTATTCCAAAAATTTCGAGAAGCTGGCTAAAGAATATGCCGGCACGCTCGTGAAGCAGCTAAAAAAAGACAAGGTCATTTCAAAGAGCTGATTGCTTGCGTTCTTGCCGCAGTGTTTACAGAATTCAGGGCCGCTATTTGTGGTTCCTTCGCTCGGACAAACTGGACAATACGCATAAGAAGGTAAGCAAGCCCACAAGGATTCTGAGCAATGGCACTTGTGGTCTCCTTCGGTAGAAATAGGGGGCGTCCCAATGAGGGGGTTGGTCTATTTCGGTTCGGAGAAAGGTCGCCCCCCTTTTGCGCTAAATGATCGGGCTTTGATGGATCCCACAAAACTGTCAAAACAAACAGCCTGCAGATCATCGGCTCGTTACGATTCCGGTGCCTGTCAATTTTGCCAGTGTGAGCTCCTTGTGGGTCCCACCAACATTCCTTTACGGAGATGTCCATGCGTGTCTACAGGGTCCTCGCTCTTTCATTTTTGGCGCTAGGCGTGGTTGCGGGCACGGCTTCGGCGCAAGCGCAACAGGACACGCCCGAATCAAACGTGACGATTAAATCGGTCAAAGCAGTCGGGTACCGGGTTGGCGACTGGAGCACGAAAGTCGACCTAAAGGGTACAGAATTAATGTCACAGGCCGCTGGTGAAGCAAAGGTTGAGGCCAGACAGGGAAAGACAAACATAGAGGTGTCGATTAAAGACCTGGCACCCCCAACAAAACTTGGTGCGGAATTTCTGACCTACGTGCTTTGGGTAGTTACGCCTGACGGTCGCTCCGGAAATACCGGTGAAATCCTGATCAATAAGAATGGGGACGGAAAACTGAGCGCCACGACTCCAGCGCAAACATTTTCGATGATTGTTACAGCCGAACCTTATTTCGCTGTGCGCATGCCCAGCGAAATGGTCATTTTAGAGAACGACACACGGAAAGACACCAAGGGCCAGATCTTTCCTGTCAATGATTTCAAGCTGATGAAGCGCGCTCAGTACGAGAAACTTGGGAATCCACTCGCCATGACACCTGATCTTGAGCGTGTGCCACTCCAGGTGTATGAAGCGCGCAACGCGGTGGAAATTGCGAAGTCGCGCGGTGCGGAGAAGGATGCGCCTGAGATTCTTAACAAAGCGATTTCCACCCTTCAGGCGACTGAGAATGCACTCATCGCGAAGGCGGACAAGAAGGACATCATGTCCTCTGCTCGGCAAACCGTGCAATTTGCCGAAGACGCTCGCGCGCTTGCGATACAGCGGCAGGATCAAGCGCGTATCGCAGCAGAGAAAGAGGCTGCGGCCGCCAAGGCCAGGTCTGAGGCAGAAGCAACGGCTGCAGAAGAGGCCAAGCGCCAGGCGGAGCTGGCCGCCGCGAGGCAAGCCCAAATGAAAGCTGAAGCGGACGTCGCCGCGACCAAAGCCAAAGCGGAAGCCGATGCTTTGAAGGCAAAGGAAGAGGCCGCCCGGGCGGAGGCCGAACGAGCACAAAAAGCTGCTGCTGACTTGCGCACTCAATTGCTCGAGCAGTTCAATCGCATTCTTGAAACACGCGATACGCCACGTGGGCTGGTCGTCAACATAGGGGACGTACTCTTTGATTTTGGAAAGTACGACTTGCGTCCAGAGGCTCGGGAGAAGCTGGCGAAACTATCTGGCATTATCCTTGCCCACCCTGGTTTGGAACTCGCTGTTGAGGGACACACAGATAATGTAGGCAGCGATGAACTAAACCAGAGGCTGTCCGAAAAGCGCGCGGAAACCGTAACGGCCTATCTCATTCAACAAGGACTGTCTGAGGCCAGCGTAACGGCCAGAGGATTTGGTGAAAGTGCTCCGGTCGCTGACAACTTGACCACTGAAGGCCGGCAAAGGAACCGTCGGGTCGAAATCGTCGTCTCCGGAGAAGTGATTGGGGCAAAGATCGGCAAATAGTCGTTAGGTGTGACTGTAGGACAGCGGCGATTCAAGTTGTACGGTAGGAATTCCTCATAAAATCTAACTTAAATGCTTTCAATAAGATTGGCCGGAAGCTAGCAGCAGACTTGTAATGCCGTTCGTATCGATGTTCGAAAAGCTTGCGTTTGTGCTCCCTGCTACTTTTGACAGTTCCAGCATCAGGAGCGCGTGAATACCATCCCCACCAGTGAGCGCCTCGAAATCCTATGTGCGCCCACAAGCGTGCACGAGGTTTCCTGTGCCTGAGTCTTTAGCCCAAGAGCTGTCGGGCCGAGCACCGCGTCTTTGCGGAGCGTGAGTCATGAAGGCGAAGCTATTGCGATTCGCTGCGGCCCTTTGGGCCGTCACAAACTGGTTGGCTGGTTGTGAGACGAAAAAGCAGGCAGCGTCGGCTCCTCCAGCTGTGGAGTTTATTCAAGTCGTCCAGAAGGACGTGCCCGTTACCAAAGAATGGGTGGCCACGCTGGATGGTTTCGTCAACGCTCAGATCCGTGCACAGGTAAAGGGACTTCTGATCCAGCAAAACTATACAAACGGTGCATTCGTCCGCAAAGACTCTGCCCTCTTCGAAATAGATCCAAGGCCCTTCCAGGCTACACTCGACCAGGCCACCGCAAACTTGGAACAAGCAAAGGCCAATCTTCAGCGGGCGCAAGCTCAGCTCGGGAAGACGGAGCTAGACGTCGCCCGCTATACGCCTCTTGCCAAAGAAAGTGCCATCAGCCAGCAGGAACTGGACGATGCCGTCCAGGGCAATCTTGCCTCTAAGGCTCAGGTGGAACAAGGAAAGGCGGCCATCGAGTCTGCCCGCGCGGCGGTGGAGTCCGCCAAACTGGATCTAAGTTTCGCCAAAATTGTTTCCCCAATTGACGGAGTTGCCGCAATTGCCACAGCCCAGATCGGCGACTTCGTTAGCCCACCCGGTGAGCCACTGACGACGGTGTCAACCATCGATCCGATTCTGGTGAATTTCACAGCCAGCGAACAAGAATACCTGAATGCAATGAAGCAGGCCGCTGCTCTGGGCGCTGACGAGCACGCAATATTGAACAAGCTCGAATGGCAATTGCGCCTCTCTGACGGATCCATCTATCCGCACAAAGGCCGCTTTTATGCCCTTGATCGCCAAGTGGACGTGAGGACGGGAGCAATTCTCGTCAAAGTGCAGTTCCCAAACCCCGGGAACTTGCTGCGTCCCGGCGGGTTTGGCAAGATCAGCACGGTAGTCAGAATTCAGAGGAACGCTATGCTTGTTCCTCAACGTGCTGTGAACGAATTGCAAGGCGGTTACCTCGTTGCCGTAATTGGTGACAACAACAAAGTAAGCATTCGTCCGATCAAAGTGGGGCCTAAGGTTGACACCATGTGGATTGTCAACGAAGGCCTGAAGCCTGGTGACCGAATCGTGGCGGAAGGAGTGCAAAAGGTGCGCGAGGGAATGGAAGTTCACGCCAAGCCATTTCAGCCAGAGTCCTCTATAACAGAAAAGGCGGACACTGCAAGAAGCTCTCAATAGGGTCAATCGTGCACAAGTTCTTCATAAATCGTCCTATCGTGTCCATGGTGATTTCGATCGTTATGGTCATTGTCGGCATTGTCGCTATGCTGGGCCTGCCTACCGCGCAATTTCCTAACATCACGCCTCCAGAAGTCCAAATTAAGACCACGTATGTCGGTGCCGACGCTTTGACAGTGGAACAGTCTGTAGCTACTCCCATTGAGCAGCAGATGAGCGGTGTGGACAACATGAACTACATGTATTCTAACAACGCCAACAATGGTCAAATAACCCTCACTGTCAATTTCGATGTAAAAACGGACCCGAATACGGATCAGATTCTTGCTCAGATGCGTCAGGGGCAGGCGGCATCCCAGTTGCCTTCCGAAGTAAACAGCTACGGTGTAACGGTGCAAAAATCTACTGCTGCCCCCCTGATGTTGTTCGACCTCTACTCCCCGAACGGCACTTATGACTCGGAATTCCTTGCGAATTATGCCTATATCAACTTAAACGACCAACTCACGCGTGTTCCCGGAATAGCCAGCGTCTCGGTTTTCGGTGCAGGCCAGTACGCCATGCGCTTTTGGGTCAAGCCTGATCAGCTAGCAAAGCTCCAAATCACAGTCCCCGAAATCATCGACGCGATTCAGACGCAAAACAATGTCAATCCCGCGGGTCAAATTGGTAGTGAGCCTGTGCCACCAGGCCAGGAGTACACCTACACAGTTCGCTCCCAGGGCCGCCTTGCGACGGAAGAGGAGTTCGGCCAAATCGTAGTTCGTGCCAAGTCCGACGCTTCCATCGTGCGTCTGAAGGATGTGGCTCGCGTGCAACTGGGCGCCCAGGTCTACAATTTGCAAGGTCGGCTCGATGGCAAGCCGGCAGCGGTCGTTGCTATTTACCAACTTCCGGGATCGAACGCCATCGCCGCCGCCAAAGGCGCAAAAGCCTTAATGGCTGAGGCGAAAAAGCGGTTTCCACCTGGACTT
>QHYL01000357.1 GCA_003224105.1 Acidobacteriota bacterium
ACAAGCCAGTTCTTCCCGTTTCCGAGCAAGAACACAAATCTTTCCACGGTCCCCGCGTGGACGGGAATTCAAAACCTTCCGGGCTACAACTACACACCGGCGCCCGGAGATACCATCAAGAACGGCGTGTATCAGGATTTCGCCGACTTCATTCGGACCTATCCGACGCGGTGGGGAGACGTTCGCGCAAGCCGCGTGAATGAGGCGAACCTGGGGCTTTACAAGAACATTCACCTTGCTGAACGCGCGAATCTTCAGCTTCGACTCGATGCCTTCAATGCTTTGAATCACCCGCGTTTTGACGCTCCCAATACGAACCCCAGCAGCCCCAACTTCGGGCGCGTCACACCCGCGCAATTGAATAACGCGCGTCAGATCGAACTCGGTGGTCGACTGACGTTCTAATTCGAGAACAAACGCAGTGGGTAGATAAGGACAGACACATCGATTGGTCTCAAGTGGCGGAGCACTTACGCGGGGAGTGCGGGTTGTATCCTTCGCGATTCCATCGGGCGCAAAAAAAGACGGGGGAATTCTACTTCAAATCGAGTGGTGGACTGTGGGCGTTTGCTTTCGTAGCAGTCGGGCCGCAGGCAAATCTATCCGAAGCACATGCTGGCGATGAGTGTCACCCAGGTTGAGTTTCCTCCTAAGATCCATCCAATTTGCACGTCAGCACTCGCATACGAAGAAAATACGAACTCAAGAAAGCGCTCCGGTCGTTTGTGCCTGAAAGGTAACGTTTCGTTACACCGGCAAGCGCCTTTCTGAGTGGAAACTTTCTTGCTTCTCGTTGAGAACAAAAGGCTTAGTGGCATTCGCGGAATGGAATGGCAGTTGCGATGAGTCCAGGTATGTCCCCTCGAAGCCTGCCAGCGCGCGGCAGACTAGTAGGCGCGAGAAGTTGAGCGTGGGAAGCACTCAAGGAGGACTCGATGACCCAGCATCGGCGGATGTTGTGGATTTTTGTGTTGGCGTTGGTCGCAACACTGTTTCTGGCGCCCAGCAGAGCCGGGGCGCAAGATAATAAGCACGGAAAATTAAAAGTGACCTCGTTTCCGTCAGGCGCGAACGTGTTCGTGGACGGAAAGGATACGGGCCAAGTTACGCCTATGGGCACGGAAGTCTCCGTGGGTTGGCACAAGGTAAAGGTTTCCATTCCGAACCCAGGTTGGAACGCGGACTTACGCGATGTGCAGGTGGCTGCAGGCAACAATGACCTCAGCGTGACCTTGCTACCTATAGTGAGTGCTGGACCGATGGGCCCTCAAGGACCAGCTGGTCCAGCCGGACCCATGGGACCGCAAGGTCTTGCTGGGCCTGCCGGTGCAACGGGGCCTGCTGGTGCGCAAGGACCCGGTGGGCTGCAGGGACCAAAGGGTGATATTGGCGCCACCGGCGCGGCAGGGCCCACCGGTCCAGTTGGTGCCACGGGTTCGCAAGGGCCTGTAGGCGCAACGGGGCCGATGGGACCTCAAGGTTCTCAAGGGCCAAAGGGTGACACAGGCGCAACCGGAGAGGTAGGCGCTACAGGTTCGACCGGCGCAGCTGGTCCTGTTGGACCGATGGGGCCACAAGGTCCACAAGGGCCGATGGGGAACGTAGGTGCCACCGGCGCAACTGGTCCAGCCGGACCCGCCGGTCCCACAGGGAATACTGGGCCAACCGGACCAATGGGACTCCAAGGTCCCGTTGGACCTCCAGGCCTGGGCCTTAACGGCAGACAGGAATTTCAATCCACGGGCGCTTTCGTTGTGCCGACTGGCGTCAACAGACTGAGCGTAGAACTGTATGGCGCTGGCGGCGGCGGAGCCGTTGTTCCCTGTAACGGGGGAGGCGGCGGAGGTGGCGGAGCCTACACGAGCACAATCCTGGCGGTACAAGCGGGTCAAGTCTTGACAATCACCGTGGGAGCCAAGGGTCGCGCAGGAACCACTGCGGTTCCCCCAGGTGGCAACGGGGGAGATACGCAAGTTCTGGACGACAACAACAACGTGCTCGCGGTGGCTCACGGCGGCATGGCGGGTCAGCCCTACCCTCCAAGCGGAATAACATGCGGTACGCCTGTTCCCGGAGCTGGTGGGGGAGCGACCGATCCAAGTGCCGCAATCAGCCACAGCGGGCCCTCGGCACCGAACGGCTTCTCTCCGAACGACCTCGGAGCAGTTGGCTATCAGGTTCCCGGCTTTGCTTTCCAACCGAACGGGCAGTTCGGTGGCGGCGGGCAGGGATCTTTCTTCCCTCCGGCGCAAGCGGGCGAGGGAGGCTACGCGCTGCTTACTTGGTAAGCAGAATAACCGACCAGTGGCGGTTTGATTGCGTAAGAGCTAGCTTGCCAGTTTGATTGAATCCGTTGAGCCGGAAGCAAGTAAATCGCTTCCGGCTTCAGCTTTGTGTGCGGCCCTCGCACGCGAGGAGAGATTCCCGACTCATTGCGACGGCGGGTTGCAGCGCGCCTAGTTGCGCAAGCGGGCTCGACTCGCGGCGCTCGTGCTGGGAACGGCCGGGTGCGAGGGTTGCGTCGGATCGGCGGGCATGGCACTCATGTGGTGAGAAGCCATTGCGGTGGAGCTCATCTCTGAGCTGAAAAAAAGGAAGAAATTGGAGCCGACTTCAACGGCTTTACCAGCGGCTTCGGCGTCATCCATTGCCATTGAGGAGGTGATGCCCGAACTGCCATCGGCGGAGGGCCAATCGCTCCGATTCATGATAAGCACGGGCCGAACTTCCCACCAGATCGGTAACGCATTGACACGGGAATTGTCTATGACGTGGCTGTGATTCGGGGTGGGCACGAAGATATTGCCGGTTGGAGGATTAGGCGCTTTTCCCAATGCCGCGAGCGTAACCGACAAATCCACCGAAGATGCGTGCATCGTGCAGGTGCCAGGGACTGGGTTATTGGGATCGGGGCACTGCGTGGCGACCAAGGGGTGTGCCTTCCACGCTTCGGGCAGGAAGCCAAACGCCTTGATCAACGCGTTGCCCAGCGCCGTGCCGCAAAGCTCGCCGGGCCTGCCGCCGTTCGGGCAAGGCATGGCGTCTCCAGGGTCTTGGTCGTTGTTCACGGAGAACATGGGGACAAACACATAGAGATGCGCCGTGTGCTTGATGTCGCCACCGGTTGGGTCCTGCGTGGGCTCGGTGACCGGCTGGCAAATCGGAGTTTGTAATTCGTTAGGATCGGACTGGGCTTTTACGTTGTTGAAATCCAGGTCCATGCTGGGTTGTTCAAGGCAATCAAAGTTCTGAAGATAAGTGAAGGTGACCAGCCGGCCATTGCCAAAACCCTGAGTCTGGTTGGGGGCGAGCTGCGCGGAGGCAATGTCTGGCGTAAAAGCCAAACACGCGGCGACCGCGAGCAACAGCGAGGCAGAACGAGAGAGGTTTTGGTCGATTTTGAAACGATGCATAATCATCTCCTTTTTTGTACTTGATACTGCTAATCTCACAGCTAGCCGGGCGATTCGCGCGTTCCTGTGACTTTCAACGGGCATGGGCAGAGCTGAAGCCGGGGCTTTTCGCTATTGCTGATGGGAGCCGGAAGCCGCTTTGCTCGAATGAGACGAAGAAGTCTTGGGTCCGAATGTAAGGCTCAGCAGATACTGAATCAGGTCGTTCTCTTCGGAGGCGGTCAAGCCGAGACTCATGCAGGTGTTGTAGTGATTGACGACTTCGTTCAGCGTGGCGAAGCGGCCGTCGTGATAAAAACCGCCTTTGAAATGCGTGAAGAGGTCGCCAATCGGCGCAGTGCGATAGCGCTGATCCGGCGCGCGGTTGGCCTGAAAATCGTCGATGCAGATTTCCGAGGCAGTATGCAAATTCCAGCCGGCATCGGTCCAGAGTGGCTCGACGTGGCAATTGTTGCATTGCGCTTTGCCACTGAAGAGAGCATCGCCGCGGGCCGCAGCCGCAACATCGAAGCTACCAGCGGGAGGTTGCGGAGAGGGAATAGCCAACTGATAGAACTGAAGCGCTTGGAGTTTGGAAGTGATGAGGTCGCTGTCGGGATCAATGTGCGGGAGATCGCCAAAACCGTTGGCGGCGGCGATCGGGAATTGCGCGGCGTTGTTGAGCCGAGGATCCCAGAACCTGCCCTTCCCATGCATTTCGAGATTTGCGACGAAGGCGTTCCAGTGGGGAATCGAACCCCAGCCGGTCCAGGTGTGGAGATTGACGCCGCCCAGTCCAAACGCAGGAGGAATCAAAGTTGCGCCGGAGACGTTGGTGGTGGTGACAACGCCGTCGGTCATTTGCTGAGGATTGAAGGCCTTCCCGTCCAGAGTGAGCTCAGCATCAAATTTTCCGGGGCCCCAAGCACCCAAGACGCTTCTGACAGTCGCTTGGTCTGTATTTAAGAGGTTTGCGAGAACGCTGAGGTCTGGGGCGAGAGAGATGATTGCGCCGACATTCAAATCGCGATTGGACCAGCCGTCCATGCGATGACCGATGCAGCCCGTACCAGGATTCGGCTGGATGGCGCCTGCGCACAACTGGGGCATGGAATTGTCGACCGTGGAGTGACACAGGGCGCACTGAATTCCGACGGACTGGAGCGTTCCGGAAGAATTGAAGAAGCCGGTAACGCCGACGACGGCGTTAAGTTTAAGTAGCGCCAGGGTGGTTGCCGGATCGGCGAGGTTCACTTGGCCATGGTTGAGAGCGGCAACGAGATTCGCAGGGAGGGCGTCAACGTCAACCTTGAGGCCCACGGCGAGAGCGGTTCTCGGGCTGACGCCGGGGCCAACGCCGCCAAGCTTAGCGCCTTCGATGGCTTGATGAAGCATGAGCGTGCCGCCCCAAAAAGATTCGTCTCCAAACGTATCGAAACGAAACGTCCGGCGGCCCTGGGCAACTAATTGAATTGCGTTTTCTCGAGCAGGGTCCTGAAATGATTGCGTTTCGCCGCCAGATTCAACCTGTCTCGCCGGTTGAACGGCCACGTGGAGTGACGGAGCGTGACTGGCGAGAGGCTGGGGCGTTTTGCCCCGAAGGACTAGCGCAAATACGCCAAGAAAAAGAAAGGCTGCGAGGAATGAAGTCTTTTTGGAAACCACGGGACCCCCTTGGAGTGCGCAAAAACGGGATCGGGCAAGCGGGTTCACAATACTCATCGAGAGAATTGCTGTCTGTTACCCAGATAACACGCCGTTACGGTAAAAACCCGAGAGGCCAATCAGAAATTTTGCGGGAGTGGAACGAGAGCTAATTTTTGGGGCGATAGTCGCGGAGCGCCACAGGATCAACGACCAAGTGACCGTGAGCGGTATATTCGACCAAGCCGTCACGGCGCAAGAGACCAAGTCCCAGAGAAACGCTTTCGCGGCGGGCTGCCACCATCTGGGCCAGCTCTTCCTGAGTCAAATAGGCGGTAATTTCGATTCGCTTTCCAGCGGGACGCCCAAGCTGGCCGGCCAAGTCCAGAAGGGTTTTTGTGAGCCTTTGCATGGTGTCGCGAAACGCAAGGGACGTCACTTGTTCCTGAGCGTTGAGAAGGGAATCGCAAAATAGCTGAATCAAGTCGCGCAGGAGCGGCTGGTTTTTTTGAATGGTCGCCAGGATTTCCTCGTAGGAGACGGGGACCGCTTGGGTGAGTTCGAGGGCCACGGCGCGATCGATACGAGGCGAGCTCGAGGCAGAGAGCTCGCCAACGACCTCGCCGGCTTTGCGGATATCGAAAATCACTTCTTCCCCGGTCTCCGTGATAGTGCCGATTTTTACTACACCACTGCGAATGAAGAAGAACTGTCCTTCCTTTCGGCTGATATCGTAGAGCGTTTCGCCTTTCTCAAACTTCTGCGAATTGCGATTTTGCAGAAGAGTCTGGCAAAATCTGCCACGAAAAATGGCGCTCAATGCGGAGGAAAGATCGGATTGCTGAATCTGTGCGGGGGCCGGGGCTGTTTGCAAGGCGTTGGTATTTGCGGGCATGACCGTCTCCAGGGCAGCAGCCGAAGGCGATCCTCACCATTGAGCCCAATGACCGCTCGCTAGACACTAAGAACCGCGCGCGCTTCAATATCTTTCTGCTGGCTGCGCCTCACGCCCCTGCGATTTAGATGCTTGAAAAACAGAACACGCTGTCTCAAGCGCAAACCGATTGATTCTGTTCTATTTATACGAGTAGCCAGTCAAGTTGAAGTTGACTGGCTACCGGTTTGTTGTTGAGAGATTCCTCTTCAGCGTGCTCAGGGCCGATTGTGGCCGTTGCCATGCGGTTTGCTTTCCTGCCTTTGTTCCTTTTGGTGTTCGCGCTCCTGGCGCTGCTGAAGTTTTTGAGTTTGCTGTTCTTGCTTGCGGCTCATTTGATCCGTTTGTTGCTGTTGGCGGCGCTGGAGTTTGTCCTGACGCTGCTGGTTTGTATTCTGGCGGTTCAGTTTCTGTTGCTCCTGCTCATTTCGCCGCTGCGTTTTTTGGCGCTCGGCGTCTTGCTGCCGCTGCATCTTGTCGAAGTCTCTCTCATGCTTTTGCTCCAACCTGGGATTGGAGGACGGATTGTCGGAATGGCGCGCGGAAGGCGGCCTGTAGGATTCGCGGCCGTTATTTTCTCGGCTCCTATAACGCGAGTCCGGGGGGCGGTTTCTGTCGTCGTTTCTGCCACGGTCTTCGAGTCTGCCACGATCTTCACCGCGGCCGTGAAATTCGCCGGAGCGCGGAGTGGCGGCGACTTCAGGGCGACCGTGGTTGACGGAAGCCAGGAAGCTGCGATCTCCGCGAGCTCCTTCGAAATGGCGGTTTTGTTCTGCGGTCATGGAGACATGGCGCTCGTGTTCGGCGCTGCGCTCGTCGCGATTGACCTCGGCGCGGATGCCGCCGGGACCGCCGTTGAAGCTGACGCGCGTGACGTTACGCTCATTTACGACGACGCGCTTTTCGTAGACGTTGTGAATCACGGTCACGTTCACATTGGTGACGGAGCGGTTGTAGAAGTAGTGGCCTCCGCGCCAGTAGCCGCCCAAGAAGCCAACACCGGGATAGCCAAAGCCATAGTTAATGCCGCCGTAGAAGCCGACCCGTGGTCCCCAGTAGCCGGTGTGCCAAAGATAGGCACCCTCGGCAAATCCCCAGTAGCCCGGAGTCCAGAGCAGGCCGGGTTCAGGGGCGAGTACCCATGTGCCGGGAACCCAGAAATAACCGTCGGGGCCGTAGGCCCAATAGCCCGGCGCCCATACGTAATCCGGGCCAGGGCAGAAAGGTTGCGCGTAAACGGGGAGTGCCGGGGGCCCGATGCGGATAGAAACGCCCACGGCAACTTGAGCCGGGGATGGGGCCGGAATAGCTAAGATTCCGGCTGCAAAAGCAAGAGAAAGAACAAAACGCGCGATACGCATGATTTTCACCTTTCTGGCGTTGCCGGGGTTACGGCTTCTTGATCAGAGTGGCGATTCGCCAGTTGAGGGCCACCCATTCCATACAACCCCAAGCCCGGGCAAAAGTCGCAAGCGT
>QHYL01000358.1 GCA_003224105.1 Acidobacteriota bacterium
GGCGTGCTATTTGGTCAATCGCTTTGCGAACGGCAAGGACGTCTTCGATCGAACCTGGGACATTCTTCGATTCGCGCTTTATGCGGGGATTTTGAGCGGCGGCATCGCCGCGACCTTTGGTGTTACCAGCTTGGCCTTGGGCGGCTTCGCGCCGTGGCATCAATACGGAATCATCTGGCGCACGTGGTGGCTCGGCGACGCGGCGGGCGCGCTGGTTTTCGCGCCTTTCCTGCTTCTGTGGAGCGCCAATCCGATCCCGCGTTGGTCGCAGCGTCAGGTGGCCGAAGCGGGAGCGCTATTGGCTTCAACATTGCTAATGTCAGGAATCATTTTCGGTCCACTGCTGCATTCGGAAGTCAGAAATGATCCCTGGACGTTTCTTTGCACGCCGTTTCTGATTTGGGCGGCATTCCGGTTTGGACCGCGCGAAGCCTCGGCGATTATCTGCCTGGTGTGCGCGATTGCGGTGATCGGCACGACGCATGGTTACGGGCCGTTTGCGCGCCCATCGCCCAACGATTCGCTGCTTCTGTTGCAATCGTTTCTTTCCATCCAGGCGCTGACCACGCTGGTGTTTGCCGCTGAGGTTTCCGAACGCCGGCGACAAGAAGAACATGCCAAGCAACTCGCGGTGCGCGACCCGTTGACGGGCTTGGCGAACTATCGCTTGTTGGTGGAGCGCGTCGAGGAGCAGATTAAACGCTACGGACGCACGACCAAACCTTTCGTGATCCTGTTGATGGATCTGGACGGATTGAAAAAGATTAATGACCAGTACGGGCACTTGGTGGGCAGCCTGGCCATCTGCCGTCTCGCGGAAGTGTTGCACTTAAGCTGCCGGGAGACGGACACGGCGGCTCGTTACGGCGGCGACGAATTTGCCCTCGTGTTGACGGAAACCTCCGCGGAGGCGGCAGCGTTGGTGGCTCAGCGCGTCGCTCAGCGCTTGTCTCTCGATGCGGAAGAACCGCGCCTCACCGTGAGCATCGGCATTGCGGAATTTCCGCGCGACGGCGCCACCATCGAGCATCTCCTAAGCGCCGCAGACCATTCGCTTTACAATGACAAAGGGCGAGGCGGCACGCCCAACCCTTCGAGAAAAGTCACCAACACCAAGTGAATGAGTTTTCGGCTGTTTCATTCCCGGCAAATAGCTAGCCGCCGGCAGCTTTGCGCGCCTGCGCAGCGTCGTAGCTTTCGCCGTAAATGGACGGGACTCTTGCGCCCATACAGCGCAAGTAGGAAGAAAGCTGGCCGCGGTGGTGAATGGTATGAACCATGCCGAGCATAACGAAAGACACGGCCGGGCGCTGGAACATACCACGGAAATCGACCATTTTGATGAGCTGATCTCCGCTGAGCTTGGTGAGCGCTTCGAAATTCTTTGCAAAGCGCTGCTCGTACCATGTAGCGACTTCCTGAGGAGTTTTCACGTTTTCAGGAAGCGCGGCGGCGTTCACGTCAAAGACGCCGTTGATCACCGTTTCCAGGAAGCGATTCTCGGCGACGGCGATGTGCCTGACGAGTTCGATAGCGCTTTTGGAGACAGGATCCGGCCTGTGCTCGCATTTGTCGGCGGGCACGGCTTCCAGCACTTTCTTGGTGATTCGGCTTTCATTTTTCAGTGAGCCCAGGTAGACGTCTTGCAGCAGGAACACAGCTTGTTCTGCGGTCATTGCGCTCATTTGCAATCCTCCTTGAGTACGGGCACTCGAAAGATTTCATCTATTTTGGGGACCAGGCTTCCTTGGGCCCTTTGATGCGCCAGGTTTATTTCCGTTTCATTTTGCTCAAGTCTTTTTGCCAATTCGTAATGACTTCCACTAATAGCGCCCGGCCTTGATCCATTCCCGGACTTCGCTTTCCACGGAGAAAACGTCCGAGGGATTTCGCGTGTAGCGGGCGTCCAATTGATAGGCCTGCTCCTCGAACGGCACGACCATCCACAATCCTGCTTCGTTCAGGGTCTTGAAATAGCCGCGCATGAAGCGTTCCGTCCCCACGAGAGCGAATTGCGCCACGTGAACCAGGTTGTGGAACAGCGTTCGCAGCGTGGGCTTTTGGTTGAAGGCAATCACATCGACAAAAGGCACTCCCGTCATGTGGGTGGCGTCGGGAATGACGCGGTTCCCCCCGGCGCGAACCGTTTCGTAAAACGGCGGATAGGGAATGGTCTGGTTCGATTGCGACAGGTCTAAAACTCTCGCTCGCTCAAGGATCTCGTGAGGGAAGAAAGCGTTCAGTTTTGATTTTTGGTGCTCATCGAGGGGAGAGCTCAAGGGGAGGTAGGCTTCGCGCTGCTTACTTATCCAGGCCACGGCCTCACTAATGAGGGAGTCGAGCTCCATCGGAGTGAATTTCGGAGGTTGCACGCTGCTCACCCCCAATACGAAACCGAAAGCGGTCTTCCGAAGCTGCCTGGATAGGACGGTTCGAGAGTTGCATTGATAGTAGCACAACCATCAGCCACTACAGGGTTCGGAAAAGGAAGTGCCACGTCGTGTCTACGGCGCCATGGACGAGCGCGGAGGCAAAAACGGATCCCGTTCTGCGCCAGGTCCAGCCGTAGAAGACGCCCGCGATGGTGGCCAGCACGACGTAACGCCAGTTGGGAAACCCGAGATTGGTGATGTGAGAGAAGCCGAATAGTACCGAGGCCGTCCACCAACCGGCCACTTCGCTTTTGGACGCGCGAGACAGAGTGTTCTGCAACAGACCGCGAAAGAGAAACTCTTCAGGCCACGCGGTGAAGAAGAGAATGCTCAGCGCGGTGAGCGGCAGGGATTTCCATTCGCTCCAGCGCGGCTCGAATTGAATGAAATGCATGCCGGTGCCCAGGGGGATGGCAATCAGGGCAAACGCGAGGAAGCTGGCGAGGATGAAAAAGCTCCAGTTGCGGCCCCAACCGATGGAGTAGCCGATGCCATCCAGGCGCCGCAGGAGCACGAACACCGCAAGAGCCACGTTCAGGCACAGAAGGATGGTCATCACGTACGCGAGCTGTCCTCCCGGAAAGGGCCAGAGCCAGTGAGACATCGAGAAGTCCCACCAGTGGTTGGGGAACGGTTTTACGGCCACCCAGATTCCCACGATAATGAAAAAGTCCTGCCAAACGCCTGCGGGTTTTCGCTCAGCGGACGCCGCAACGGCTAGCGGAACAAATATGAGCGCGGCGGCAGTTGCGGCACGTCCCAGAGTAAAAGTATTTGTTCCGAGCGCATAAATCAGGTAGACAAGGAACACTCCTGCGCCGAGCAAATGACCCGTGGTTGCGCCGAAGCGCGCGGCGAGAACGGTTTCCGCGCCTCGCGCGGCGAACAGCAGCATGACCAGAAACAGCAGGGCGAAGGAAGTGAGAGTTGCGGCAAAGGCGGGGCCGACGAAACCCAGCCACACGGCGTAGATCACGCCAATGAGAGTCAGTATGGCCCACAGGCCAAGCATGGAAAACAGGCCGAGTTGGCGCGCGGGAGCCAAGCGAGAATTGTAACGTAGAGATGGCAGAGCAAACTAACTCGACCGTTCTGCACCAGCAGCGTGGCGGAACAGTGGCTCGCGTGGCTGCACTGTCCAAAATGAGTCGCTTGGCATACATCGACTGGATGCGCGGACTGGCCTGCGTGCTCATGTTCCAGACGCATTGCTACGATTCCTGGCTGAGCCCCGCGGCGAGGAAGTCGTCTTCGCTGATTAACTGGTCGCAGCTCGGGGGAACGCTGCCGGCGCCTCTTTTTATTTTTCTCGCGGGAGTTTCTTTTGCTTTGTTAACGGAGCGGCTGCGGGAAAAGAGCGTCGCGTGCAACGCGATTGCCCGTCAGACCATCTTGCGCGGCGCGGAAGTCTTCGCCATGGGGTTGCTCTTCCGCGCGCAGGAATTTACCCTGGGCTATCCGCGGTCGCCCTGGACGGACCTCCTGCGCGTGGATGTGCTGAACATTCTCGGGCTTTCAATGGTGCTCATGGGTGTCCTTTGCTGGCTGGTCGGTGAGGGAGATGTAGCCGCCGCGCGAGTTCGCACGCTCGTCGCAGGATTATTTGTGGCTGCCGTGGTCGCACTGGTCACGCCACAGCTTTGGACCACGCACCGGCCGAGGTTTCTGCCTTGGCCGCTCGAGTCCTACATCAACGGAGTGCACATCTTTGATAAGCCGCAACCGTGGCTGTTTCCGTTGTTCCCCTGGTCGGCGTTTGCTTTCGCGGGGCTGGCCGTGGGTTTCTATTTGTTTTCCGATTTTGCAAAGCGGAAAGAAGGGCTGGCGTTTGCCCTGCTCGGCGCCGCGGGACTTCTCGCTTGCTGGCTTTCGACGGTTTTCGATTCTTCTCGCTTCCGCCTTTACGCGGTCTACGACTATTGGCACAGCAATCCTGATTTCTTCTTGATGCGCTGCGGCATCCTACTGATCATTCTTTTTCTGGTTTATGCTTGGTGCCGCTGGGGATTCGCGCAAAAAGGCTTCAGCCCCATCATTCAACTGGGAAACACTTCGCTGCTCGTTTATTGGGTGCACATCGAATTTGTCTATGGAAGATTTTCGATTTTGCCCAAGGGGCAGTGTGGCGCGCTGAAAGCGACCGCAGGACTGCTCGCAATTTTCGTGGCGATGGTTCTGCTTTCCGTGACGCGGACAACATGGAAAAAGCGCAAGCTTAAGGGCGTGAGGCAGGGTTTGCCGGCAACTGCTGTGACTGCGGAATCTTGATAATCACCTCACCTGGTTTGGCGAGGCCCAGCTCGTCACGGGCGATCTTTTCAATTTTTCGAGGGTCGCTCTTCAGGTCTTTGACTTCGTCTCCCAGTTGCACGTTTTCTTTGTCGAGCTGCTCGATGTCGGCTTTCACTTTCTTGATTTCCTGCTGCGTACGCCGCATCGCAAGATAACCGTGCGTCCCGAAAATGTCGTGGACTACCAGGGCTAGGAGCAAGAGGCCCAGAAGCGTGGCGCCATGCTGCCGTAGAAAGGCCGCTGCACCTTCGCTCGCATCCGTTTTTTTCAGCTTTGCAGAACCCATTTTGTCGCTTCGCTCGTCAATTTTGCCGAGGCCGCCGCGCTTTCCGCTTCTACATAAAGCCGCAGCAGCGGTTCCGTGCCCGACAAACGCAACAGCACCCACGATCCGTCTTCAAAAACGAATTTTGCGCCATCGGTGCGGTCGATGGATACGACTTTCCGGCCCAGCAGTGTCGAACTATCTACCGCTACTTTGCGGACGGCATTTGCCTTTTGTTCGTCGCCCAAGTGCAGATTCTCGCGCACGGGCCAGAATTCCTGCCCAAGCTTTTTGTACATCGCGCGAATCTGTTCGCCGATGGAGGCTCCCCGCGCAGCGATCATTTCCGCCACCAGCAGGCACGCGAGAATGCCGTCTTTTTCCGGGATGTGTCCGCGAATGGTCAGCCCCGCGCTTTCTTCTCCGCCCAAAGCAATTTTGTCTTCGCGGATGAGCTGGCCGATGTACTTGAAGCCCACCGGGGTCTGATGAACGCTTTGTCCGTGCGACTTCGCCACCGCGTCGATCATCTGGGTGGTCGCTACGCTGCGTGCCGCGGGCATTCTCCATTGGCGCGTTTCCACCAGGTAGTCGTAAACGAGCGCAAGAATCAGGTTCGGCTGGATCCACGTCCCATCGCGATCCACGATTCCAAAACGATCAGCGTCGCCGTCGGTCGCCAGACCCGCTCTCGCTTTAGAATCGCTCACGGCTTTACGCAGTGGCGCCAGGTTTTCTTCGGAGACGTCAGGGCCAGTCCCGTCGAAAAGGCAATCGCGCTCCGTTCGAATCGCCTCCACGGCGACGCCATGGTCGCTTAGCGTTCGGTCGAGATAGCCCGCGCCGCATCCGTGGAGCGCATCCACAGAAAACTTGACGTTGGCTTTTCCTAGCGTATCGAAGCGCACCAGTTCCTCGAGCCGCTTCAAGTAGTTTTCGCGCAGATTCACGCTTTCGCTGGGCTTTACGTTCGTGGCGCTGTGCGGCAGCGGCGGCGCGCCGCCGTTGGCTGCAATTTGCGCCGCGCGCGCTTCGATGTCTTTGGTGATTTCCGGAAGCGCGGGTCCTGCATCCGACGAGGAAAACTTCAACCCGTGGTATTGCGCCGGATTGTGGCTGGCGGTGAAGTTGATCGCGCCATCGAGCTTGCGCCGCATGATTTCGTAAGCTACGGCAGGCGTTGGCGTAAACGTCTCGCACAGCAGTGCGCGGATGCCGTGATGTTGCAGGATGTCCACGGCGAGCTGCGAAAATTCCTCAGAATAGAAGCGCGTGTCGTACCCGACCAGAATCGACGGCTGCTGTGACTTTGCCTTGACATGCTCGGCGATGGCGGTCAACGCCAGCCGCACGCTCGCGAACGTGAAATCCTCGGCAATCACGCCGCGCCAGCCTGAAGTGCCAAATTTGATGGGGGAAGTGGTGCTCAATCCAGCGCTTGTGCTCATGGCCGGGCTATTTTAGCCGTTCGCGCCATGTCTCGAAAGCCGTTATTATGAGGCCTCAGCAATCCAGGGAAGATAAGAAGGAATCAAGGAAAGATGTCTCGCGCAGAAGCTAGAAACCTGCGGCTCGTCCTCGTCACCTGCCCGTCCCTTGCGCTTGCGCGGAGAATTGCCCGCTCCGTCGTGCAGAAGCGCCTGGCCGCCTGCGTCAACGTCGTTCGCAGTCCCGTCGAATCCTTCTATACCTGGAAGGGCAAACTCGAATCCGCCCGCGAGCAACTGCTGCTCATCAAGACCACGACCACTCGCCTGCCAGAATTGGAAAGGGAAGTGAAGCGCCTGCACTCCTACGACGTCCCCGAGTTCATCGCCTTTCCCATCACCGAAGGCTCAGCCGATTATCTTTCCTGGTTGAAAAATTCTGTAGCGGATACGGCTCGGTAGCCAACCTTGGCAAAGCAAGCGGGCGGGCGGAACGTCACACATACAACAGCGCCTGATCCAAATCCGCAATAATATCTTCCACGTCCTCGATTCCCACTGACAGCCGCACCAATCCTTCGGTGATCCCCACGCGCTCCCGCACCTCTTTTGGCATGGAAGCGTGCGTCATCAGCGCCGGAAGCGAAACCAGGGTTTCCACTCCGCCCAGGCTCTCCGCCAGCGAACAGAGTTGCAAATGGTTCAGGAACCGCCGGGCCGCATCCACGGATGCCAAGTCAAACGAAAGCATCGCGCCCGGGCCTTTTTGCTGGCGCCGCGCCACTTCGTGCTGCGGATGCGTGGGCAGCCCCGGGTAAAATACCTTGCGCACTTTGGGATGCGCGTCCAGATGCCGCGCCACGGTGATCCCATTCGCATTGTGCTG
>QHYL01000713.1 GCA_003224105.1 Acidobacteriota bacterium
GGCGGCGGGACGTGGGTACACTGCCCGAACTGCCATTCGACGAATCCCTCGGGACACAACATCGACGCTTTTTACAACCTGACGGGCAATGCCGGAACGACCGCCGGGATCACCATCACCCTGTCTGGTAATTCAGGATTCTTTTCCGGCCAATTCATCGAGATACTTCCGCCTCCCGGCGCTACGGCATCCTTCGACACCTCAGGGATAGCGGCCCCGTCAAATTGCTCCGGCACGTCCAGTACACCATGCGGCATCTGCCTGAACTGCACGAGCGGCACGGCACCCACGGTCACCTATTTTCCTTGCGGCTCGCAAAGCGCCCAAACCACCTGCAATCCAGAATATTTCGCCATGGCCTTCAAGAGCAGTGCCGGGATTTTTACGCCTCCCACGCAAGAGTTCTCGCTGGTCAATTACACGGCACCGAACACGGCCAACCGCTATCAACAGCCGCCAAACGGGCCGTTCATCTTTTGTAGTGCTGGCGTGACGTGTTCTCTGCCGATCCCCGCGACGAGCGGTTCAGGACACCTGCTTTTTTTGGCCGCGGGCAACGAAGCCGGTTCCTTTATCTCTTCGGTGACCTGCAGCCCGGTTGCCTGTCCAGGCTGGACGATGCCCTCTGGTGCGGGGACTTGCCAGCAAACCATGACCATCCAAAGCAACGGATACGCCATGAGTTGCGCCTATAATCTTTCCATTCCTTCCGGTGTGACTTCTCTGAACATCACCATGTCCCGCACTGGGAGCGAGGCGTTCGTGGCGCTAGAGGCTTCCTCGGTTACCGGCGCGATCAGTTTCGACGCGCAGAACAATTTCACCGGGGCGAACCAGCAGGAGTTCATTACGTCTCCCGTTCTCAACACCAGCGGCTCTAATGATTTTGTCATTCAGTTGTTTGCCAACGCCGGAGGGTCGCTTGGTTCAGAGTTCTACGCGCTGCCGTACAACATCGCCAGCTTCAATTACTTTTTCGGCGCCAACGAATCCATCGCCATCTTGCCGAACAGCGGACCGACAGTGCCGCAAATCACATGGATCAACTGCTGTTTTACAGTTTCCAATCCCCCGAGCGTCACCTTCGGCAGCGGCGTGGCCTTTAAGGCGTCCGGAACCGCCACGGCCCCGAGTCCGCCGACTGGATTGGCGGCCGTAGTTCATTAGGCGAACTTCGCAATCCTAATTCTGCTTTTCGACGTGCCTGGTGGTCTAGACCTACGCGAGGAGTGGTCGCAACCGATAGTCTTCACTGTGCCGCAAAGGCGACTCCGCTAAAAAACATTGCGTTGTTCGGATTGTCGTTGATCCAGATGGGAGTGGGAGGATTCGGACCGCTGTCGAGCAAAACAGTTACTGCCGCTTCGTTCTGCAGAAAATAGTTGAACGGCCCGATTATCGTGCCAACCGCGTTGATGTACGGCTGCCCGAAATAGCTTGGACCCAGCGAACCACCGACGGCCCACGCAAATTGAAAAACGACATCGTTGCTGTAGTTTAGCGTCAGCGACGAACCCGCGGGGTACCAAAGGTTCGGCGTACTAGTGTTGACGTAGGAACTTTGCGTGTCAAAGGCAAAATTTCCCGAGGTTGCCGCAATTTCCCAAATTGCAAAGTTGGTTGCCCCGTTTCCAGACATGGTGATCGTGAGGGAGGTCGCTCCCACTGTGCTCGATAAGTTGTAAGCGCAACTGGCAGCGTTGTTCTGGCCCATGATGTTGAACTGAATTTGACAGGTGTTCGATCCGGATGGGATCGTCCAACTGCCGGCCCCGCTGACCGTTGTGATGTGCGAGAAAACTTCATCAGCGCTTTCGATGTACAGCAAATGATTTGCGCCCGTGGTGGGAATTGTTACCGTACACGTTCCGCAGCTTCCAAAGGCGGCGACCGAAAAGTTGACGATGGAATATTGGTGTGTCGGGGGAGTGAAATTTCCGGCGCTGCTCTTGAAGGCGATGGCCATGTACTCGGGATTGGAAACCCTCGAATAAGTTACCGTGGGACCTGTTCCGCTGGTCACGTTAAGGCCAATCGCAAATCCGTTGGAATCGGTCATGTACGGCGCGCTCCAGGAA
>QHYL01000359.1 GCA_003224105.1 Acidobacteriota bacterium
AGTGGGCACACACATCGATCCAAATCTAAGCCGACCCTACACCGACTCGGTCAGCGCCAGCTACGAACAACAGGTCTGGCAGGATCTGCGGCTCAGCGCAGCGTACTACTTCCGCAAGAAGAAGAATCTGTTCGGAACCACAAACCTTGCTGCACTCCCGACAGATTACACCGCTGTCACGCAGTACAACGACGGCACTCCCATCGTCAATCCTCTCAATAATAAGCCATTGACGCTTTATAATCTCGACCCGAACCTGGTGGGAGCGGCTAATTTCGTCGTGACGAACATTCCCGCTCTGGACGACAATTCCTATCACGGCGTGGAGTTCACAGCAGTCAAACGCATGTCTCACCGCTGGCAGCTCCTGGCGGGCTTTACGGTGCAACGCCAAAAAGGTGCCTTTGGCCGCGGCTACGCGGATGACGCTTACTTTGACAACTTCAACGACCCCAATAACGGTATCAATCGCCGCGATAACTATCTGAATTTCGACTCCACCTACGTCTTCAAGGTGGACAGTACCTACGACCTGCCATGGAAGTTCAGCACCAGCGTCAATTTCCAGCACCTTACGGGATATCCCATTCAGCCAGTCGCGTTCCTGGGCGGGCTCAATCAGGGCTCCGAGCAGATTATTCTTCAGCCCGCCGGTCACGCGAGGCTGCCAGGCATAAACGTACTTAACGTGCGCATCGCCCGTGACTTCAAAGTGCGGGACCGCTTCACGATCAAGCCGTTGATTGATTTGTTCAACTTGACCAACAGGCAAACGGTGGTGTCTTTAAACCAGACTTTGCCTTCGACGTTCAACGATCCGACTTCAACTTATCTGTTGCCCAACAACACTGTCAATCCCTTCATCGCTCGAATTGGGTTGAAGGTTGAGTTCTAGCGGATCCTGGCTTTTCACAGCGGCGATCAGAGGCGGATGTAGAATGCATCCGCCCTTTGCTGCTGGAGGATCTATGTTTGGATGGAAGCAAAGACTCAAAATTCTGTTGAGCATCGCTAGTGCAACGTGTATTTGGGCCACCTCAGCGCAATGCCAGAAAGCGTCCCGAGTCACCATCGAGCAACTCATCGAAATCAAACATCCGTCCGATCCCGTGTGGTCGCCGGATAACAAGCGCGTCGTTTTCACTTGGGATCGTGCGGACATCAGAAATCTCTATGTCGCGAACGCGGACGGCAGTGGCGCGCCCGTCACGCTCACTTCGTTTCCTGCAGGTGGAGTCGCCGACGCCTTCTGGAGCGAGGATGGCGAAAGCGTTTATTTTGTGCACGAAAGCGATTTGTGGAAAGTTCCTGCCGCAGGAGGCGAAGCTAAACCCGCGTGGAGCAAGCCCGATCCCGGCACCGGATTCGCCCCTTCCCCGGACGGCAAGCGTGTCGCGTTCATCCGAGGCAATCGCGCCGAAGATCAGACCGCGCGAAAAGGCAGCGACCTCATCGTCCGCTGGCTCTCCGATGGAACCGAGTCCACGATTACCCACGACGACGTGAGCATTCGCGGCGTCATTTGGTCGCCCGACGGAAAGTCCATCGCCTATATCGCCGGCTCCAAGATCATCCATCACGATGAATCACCGGCCTATTCCGGCGCCAAACTCATCTATCGAGTCTCCGAATACGTGCCCGGCCAAATGTATGCCCTGAAATTGACCGGCGGGAAGCCCATAGCCATCAGCACACCCGGTGAACACGGCGGCCTTGCCTGGATCGATTCGAATCGACTGGTTTTCGATGGCCAGTCAAAAGATTTCAAGAAATATTTCATTTATGTTGCCGACGCCGCCTCGGGCGCTACAAAAACCATTCATGAAGTCACCGAAGAAAAATTCTGGAGCATTCCCGACTGGGGCGAAGCCGGAGCCCAGCCTTGGCCGTCGCCTAACGGCAAATGGATCGCCTTTCTCAGCGATCAAGACGGTTGGGACCATCTTTATGTAATGCCTTCAACCGGCGGGGAAGCCGTGCAAATCACCAAGGGCAAGTTCGAAGCGTGGCGTCCCGCGTGGTCCCACGACAGCACGCGCATTGCGTTCGATGCCAACCTTGAAGATCATCCCGGCGACCGCGTAATTGGCATTGCCGCCATTGGCGACGATCCCGCCCAGGCAAAAATCGCATACCTTACGCCGGGAACGGGAACCAACATTGATCCGCACTGGTCCGAAGGCGATGGCCGCCTCGTTTACCAGCACACCGACACGCACAACAGCGCCGATCTCTACACGATCGCTACGAAAGAAGGCACGCAGCCCGTTCGAATCACCGACTCCATGCCCCCGGAGATGGAGCGCACGCGTTTTGTCGAACCGCAATTCGTCCACTATCCCGGCCCCGACGGCCAGCAAGTTCCCGCATGGCTCTTTGTTCCCAAAAATCTCGACCGTACAAAAAAGCATCCCGCCATCCTCTGGATTCACGGCGATGGCGTGAATCAAAACTATGACGGCTGGCACGTCCAGCGAAACTACGCCGTGTACTACAGCATTCATCAGTATTTTCTCCAAAAAGGTTACGTGGTCCTCGCCCCCGACTACCGCGGAAGCATTGGCTACGGCCGCGATTGGCGCACCGGCGTATACATGGATGTGGGCGGCAAAGATGCGAAGGACGCCTGGATGGGCGCCAACTATTTAAAGACGCTGCCCTACGTTGATGCGAATCGCATCGGCGTGTGGGGCTTGAGTTATGGCGGATTTTTCACGCTGATTGCGATGACGGATCAGCCCAAGCTTTTTCGCGCCGGCGTGGACGTCGCCGGCGTGGTGGACTACGCGATGTATTACTCGGATCCCTACCACGGCGATTGGACCGCGAGCCGCATCGGCACTCCCGAGGAGCATCCTGACGTTTACAAGAATGCTTCGCCTATCTCGCACATTGACCAACTGGAGCGCCCCTTGCTCGTGCTTCACGGCACGGCCGACGTGAACGTGCCGTTCCTCGAGTCCGTCTGGCTGATGGACGAGGCGTTAAAAAAACACAAGGGCGATTTGGTTTCGTTCATGATCTACCCGGGCGAGTTTCACTATTTCAGCCGCGAGCACGTGCTCCGCGATGCCTGGCACCGCGTCGACGATTTCTTCGACAAGTACCTGCGCACGCCTGCTCCGAGTGCAGCCGCCGCCAAATCTCTGGGCGCGACAAAGCCGAATTGAACCAAAAAAATTAAACACTCACCTGCTGCGCAGCGGGCACAGTAGCGGGAAGTTCGTGTTCCCAGCGCGCAATCACCACGCAAGCGACGCAATTTCCAAGAACCGTTACGGCGGTGCGGCCCATGTCCATGAGTTGATCAATCGCGAACAACAAAAAAAGTGGTTCCATGGGCAAGTGAAACGAAGTGGCAGCTGCAAAGACAATCAGGAAGGAAGCCCGGGCCACCCCGGCGGTTCCTTTACTGCTCAGGAGAAGCGTCAGAATCATTACGGTTTGCTGGCCGAACGAGAGATGCATGCCCGCCGCCTGCGCGACAAAAATGAGCGCGAGCGATTGATAGAGGCTCGCGCCGTCCATATTGAAGCTGTAGCCCGTGGGCAGAACGAACGCGACGATTTGCCGCGGAACGCCAAACGCTTCCAGTTTCTCCATGGCGATGGGCAAAGTGGCTTCCGAGCTGGCGGTGGCAAAGCCCAGCGTGATGGGTTCCGCCGCAACACGCACAAACGCCTTCAGCGGAATCCGCGCCAGCAGCAGTATGGGAACCAGCACGAAGACGATGAAGAACACCAACGCGATATACATCGTCGCGAGCAACTTCAAGAGCGGAAGCAGAACGGCCAAGCCCATGTGTCCGACGGTGTAAGCGACCGCGCCAAAGACGCCGATGGGTGCCACATACATGACCAGGTTGGTGAACTTGAACATAACCTCCGAGAGGCTTTCGGCAAACGCCAGCATGGGGCGGCGCTTAGGCTCGGGAACGAGCGCGAGGGCCATGGCGAAAAGGATGCTGAAGACCACGATTTGCAGCACCTGTCCTTCCGCGACGGACTTCGCAATGTTTTCCGGAAAAATATCGGTGATGAGCTGCGACGCGGTATGCGGCGAAAGATTCAGCGGCTGGCTCGCGGCGGTGGAGGGCAGGCGCACGCCTTCGCCTGCGCGGCTCAAGTTGATGGCGGCGAGGCCAATGAGCATGGCGATCGTCGAGACCACTTCGAAGTAGACCAGCGACTTGATCCCGAGGCGCCCGACTTTCTTGAGGTCCGGATGGCCCGCAATCCCCACCACGAGAACGGCGAAAAGCAGCGGCGCGATGATCACGCGGATCAGCCGCAGAAAAATCGTGCCGAGCACCTGGAGTTTGGCCGCCACCGCAGGCGCGTCGTGCCCCAATTCCGCCCCGGCCAGCAGACCAACCAGAATCCAACCCGTCAGTGAGCGCCGGGAAGTGGCGTAAGCCGCAATGAGCGCGATCGCCAGCCACCGCAGAAGCGTGCCTGGCAGCGCCTGCGCGCCAACGAAAAGCGTCACGCCAATCGCCACCGTCGCCGCGGCGATTGCCGCAAGCAGCAGCCGGTTTTTCATGAAGCCTGCATCCGCGCGCGCATTGGTGCTGCAAGGTATTCTGCTTTCTCCCCGCTGTCAACCGTCGCCGTTTGTAGCCGTTGTAGTGGCGGGTCTTCAGACCCGTTCTTTTGCAGTGGCGCTTTCAGTGGCGTATCTTCAGGTCCGTGGCCGTTTGCAGTGGCGGGTCTTCAGACCCGTTCTTTTGCACTTCGCAATCGCCGGATTAATTTTTCAGCACTTCGCGTGATGTTCGCCCGCTCCTATCGTGTAAAATCATGCTCCGGGAGACGGCCCATGAGGGATGAGAGCACCAGGCAGGCAGCGCAAGAATACCTCGCCACAAGACTCACCGAAGAACAGCAACGTCACGAAGACGAACAAAACCGCGCCACCGCCATCGCGCGTTCCATCGTCGTTTGGCGCCGCTTGCGAGACTCCCTTCTCGGCCAGTGCCGCGAATGGAACACCATCGTCGGTGAAGAGGCGCTCACCTGCTCGGAAACTCCCCTGGGCGATCTGCGCGTGCGCTGCGCCTCTCCCCCCAGGCAGATGACCGTGACCTTCGACTCCCGCAGGCTTTTGGTCACCGTCAAAAACGCGGGCCGGCTTGAAAACGAGAAAGACGTGCTCTTGCGCATCGAAGGCTACCGCACCGGCCCCGCCCTGGATGCCCCCCGCGATGCTCATCTGGTGCGCAACAACGAAGCCGTCAACCTCGACATGCTGCTCCTCGGCGAGCTTCGCGTCCTCACCGGCATGAAGCGTCAGCGCGACGCGTGATCCTTCGAGTTGTGCACTCGTACACCACATTCGTGAGAAATGGTGTATGCTTTCGGCATGGGCAGAACCAACATTGAGATTGACGAGGAGCTGGTGAGCAAGGCGCGCAAGCTCACGCGGCTGAAAACCAAGCGCGAAATCGTAGACAAGGCGCTGGAGCTGCTGGTGCGCTCGGAGAGCCGCAAGGGCATCCTTCGGCACTATGGATCGGGAATCTGGAAGGGCGACCTGAAGGCCATGCGCAGGAACCGCGCCCGGTCCAAAGATAATCCATAGATGATGCTGGTAGACAGCTCGGTGTGGATTGATTTTTTCAATTCTGCGCCGGGGCGGGCGGGCGATGAGCTGCGGGAGATGATCAGGGACGCTGAGCCGTTCGCGCTGACCGGCGTTGTGGTGACCGAAATCCTTCAGGGCCTGACGCGCGACGCCCGCCGAATCGAACAGTATCTTTCCCAATGGGAAATGCTCGAGCCCCGCGGCTTCCGAACCTACCGGGAGGCGGCCGCGATTTTTCGGCTGGCCCGTTCCAAGGGCGTAAGTCTGACGACCATCGATGCGCTGATCGCGGCAATTGCGCTCGAGCATCGCGTCAGCGTGTTCACGCTCGACAGGGATTTCTCCCGTATCGCGCGCCTGACGGGGCTGCCGCTGCATCCTATTCCTGCACGCTGACCCTCCGCCAAAGGGGAAAAGGGCGTCCCCCGCCCGCCAAGCCATCCGTCACCGGGTGGTGGACGTCCGGGCCCTTTTCTTGGCATGCGAAGCGGAACATGTGTATACTTTACGTATATACATTGAGAGGAGGGTTGGCGATGGCCACGGCGAAGGTGTTCAAGTCCGGGAACAGCCAGGCTGTGCGCCTGCCGAAGGCGTTCCGTGTGCAGAGCAAGGAAGTGGAGATTTCGCGGCGAGGCGACGAGATCGTGCTCCGCGAACGCAAAGGCGCGATGGTGCGGGCATTTGACTTGCTCACCGCGCTGCCCGCGGACTTGGCGTTGGCGAGGCGCGGGAAGGACAGGCCGCAGAAGCGCAAGGGGCTGTGATGGAGTCGCGCTTCCTGCTGGACACGAATATTTGCATTTACATCCGGCGAAAAAAGCCGGAGGTGGTGCTGCGCCGGTTCCGCACGTTGAAGGCCGGAGAGGCGGCGCTCTCGGTGATTACCTTTGGGGAATTGGTCTACGCGGCGGAAAAGAGCGCGCAGCGCGCGGCGGCGCTGGAGCTATTGCGGGAGCTGGCACGAGTGCTTCCTGTCCTGGGATTACCGGAGACCGCAGCCGAGGCTTATGGAACCATCCGAACGGAGCTCGAGCGCAAAGGGCAAATGATCGGCAACAATGACTTGTGGATTGCGGCGCACGCCAGGGCTGCGGGGCTGACCCTGGTTACAAATAACGAGCGGGAATTCCGGCCCGTCCGTGGATTGAAGGTGGAGAATTGGACGGTGTGAGGAGAAAGGAAGTGCCTGGCCTCGGTCTTTTTTGGAGGGCAAGATTGCAAAGTCACGCAGGGATGGACGCACGATGAAACTCGTCTCCGTGAACGTCGGATTGCCGCGGGAAGTGACCTGGTACGGGAGAATCGTGACGACGGGAATCTTCAAGGAGCCGGTCAAAGGTCGCGTGGCCTTGCGCAAGCTGAATCTGGACGGCGACCGCCAGGCGGACCTGACCGTCCATGGCGGCGAGCACAAAGCCGTCTACTGCTACCCGCTGGCGCACTACGAATACTGGAGAAGAGAGTTGCCCGGGCGCGCCCTGCCCATGGGCATGTTTGGAGAAAACTTCACCCTCGATGACACCGGCCCCGGCTTGTTGGAAGAGTCCGTTCATCTGGGCGACCGGTTCTCCGTCGGCACGGCGGAAGTGGCGGTGACGCAGCCTCGGCTGCCTTGCTACAAGCTGGGCATCCGGTTCGAGTCGGACGACATGGTAAAGCAATTCCTGGCAAGCGGCAGGACGGGCTTCTACGTGATGGTTGTCCGGGAAGGCCAAGTCGGCGCCGGCGACCAGATGAAACTGCTCGCGCGCGAGCCCAACGCCGTGATGGTCTCGGAGATCACGCGCCTCTACGTTGCAAAAAGGTTTGGAGAATCCGAGATTCGCGCCGTGCAGCGCGCCTTGCGCGTCCCCGAATTGCCCGAAAGTTGGAAGCAATACTTCCGCGACCGCCTCCGCCGCGCCGCCGCAGTTTGAACAAACACTGAAGACATATGTGAGCCCAGTCGGCGCCTCTGAATTTGGCCCTGGATAGCGATGCTATCCATACAAGCACCGTAGGTGCGGTAGCAGTTAGCCCAGCGCGTGAGCGCTGGGTATTGGGTGTAT
>QHYL01000360.1 GCA_003224105.1 Acidobacteriota bacterium
CCCCGATTACAAAACGGCGGCCACTGGAGCGGACCGCACGAAACCTCCAACCATTGGAACTCCTCCAGCTCTCAAGCTGCCAAAACTGGAGAGGGCCACACTCTCAAACGGCTTGAAAGTCATTCTCGCGGAACGCCACGAAGTGCCGCTTGTTTCTTTCTGGCTTGACCTCGATGCCGGTTACGCCGCCGATCCCGCTGGCCAGCCGGGAGCGTCAACGATGGCCATGTCGCTTCTCAGTGGCGGCACAAAGACAAGAAACGCCCTGCAAATCAGCGACGAGGAGGCGTTGCTTGGCGCACAGATCGCCGCCTACTCCAATCTCGACCTGTCCGTGGTGCGGCTGTCGTCTTTGAAATCGAAATTGGATCCTTCTCTCGAGTTGTATTCCGACCTTATCCTGAATCCCGTCTTCCCCGAAGACGATTTCAAGAAGCAGCAGAAACTGCAAATCGCCGCCATCCAGCGCGAACAAACTACGCCTGTTCAAATGGCGCTGCGCGTGTTTCCCGCGCTCTTGTACGGCCCGAGCCACGCCTACGGCAACCCGCTCACGGGTTCCGGCACCATCGCCAGCGTCGAAAAAATGACGCGTGAAGATCTCGCGAAATTCCATCAAGCCTGGTTCAAGCCGAATCACGCCACGCTCGTGATTGCGGGCGACACGACCCTTAGCGAAATCACCCCCAAGCTCGAAAAACTGTTTTCAGGCTGGAAGCCGGGACAAACGCCCGAGAAAAACGTTAAGCCCGTCCAGTTGCCGCCAAAGTCCATCGTGTACATGATGGACAAGCCGGGCGCGCAGCAATCCATCATCATGGTGGGGAATATCGCTCCGCCGCAGAACAACCCTAATGAGATTGCCATCGAAGCGATGAACGACGCCCTCGGCGGACTGTTTCTTTCGCGAATCAACTCCAATCTGAGGGAAGACAAGCATTGGTCTTATGGAACCAGAACCCTCTTGTGGTCAGCGCGCGGACAGCGTCCATGGCTCACGCTTGCCCCAGTTCAAACGGATAAGACAAAAGAGTCGCTCGTGGAAATCAACAAGGAACTGCGCGGAGTCTTAGGCGATCACCCGCTCACGCAGGAAGAACTCTCGGTCGTCCAGGACAGCGAAACGCTAAGTCTGCCCGGCTCGCGCGAAACCCAGCAGGAAGTTGGGAATTCGATCAACGAATTGGTGCAATTCGGATTGCCCGACGACTACTATGAAACGATGGCAGCCAAGATTCGCGCCTTGAAACCCGCCGATGTGGCCAACGCGGCGAAGATCGTCGATCATCCCGATAATCTGATTTGGGTGGTTGTCGGTGATCGCTCAAAGATCGAAGCCGGCGTAAATGAACTCAATCTGGGCGAGCTCCGCTTCCTCGGCCCCGACGGAAAACCAATCTGAAGTTTTTTACAAAGCTTCGAGATTCTCTCCTCCGTGAAGCTGCGTGACAGGAATCTGTTTTCTAGGTATTTCCGGAAAGCAGGTTCCTCGCGTCGCGGAATGACAACAGTGGCATTTTTTCAGCACTGCTTAGAGAACGACTCCAACTGCACGCCAAAAAACATCCGTTTCACGCCGGGTCCGTGCTCGCACGACCGTCTACGCTCATTCCTGGAAGATGGGGCGGGGCTCGGCGACGTCGGCGTAAAGGGACTCAATGACTATGCGGTATTTTTCTTCCACGACGCGGCGCTTGAGCTTCAAAGTGAAGGTGAGCGTGCCGCTGTCGAAGGTAAAATCTTCGGGGAGAAGCGCGAAGCGCTTGATGGTTTCGTACTGCGCGAGGTGCGGGGTAAGGCGCTTGATTTCGTCTTCGATCAGAGCATGCGTGCGCGGATGAGCGGCGAGCTCGGAATTGGAAGAAAATTTTAAGCCCTCGTCGGCGAGCCGCGCGGCCACGGTCGCGGGATTGGGCACGATCAGCGCGGCGATGAATTTGCGCTTATCGCCGACGACCATCGCGTTGAGGATGTACGGACTCGTTTTCAAAACGTTCTCAATCGGCTGAGGCGCGACAAATTTTCCGCCAGCCGTCTTGATCAAGTCTTTCTTCCGGTCGGTGATGTAAAGATACCCTTCGGCATCGAGATGCCCGATATCCCCGGTCCGAAACCATCCGTCCTCCGTCAGCACCTCGCGGGTAGCTTCAGGATTTTTGTAATAGCCCTGCATGACGCAGGGTCCCTTGACCAGGATTTCTCCGTCTTCCGCGACTCGCACTAGCACATTGGCGATGGGTTTCCCCGAACTCCCCACGCGATTGACAGGATAATTGGTAGAAACAATCGGGGAAGTCTCCGTCAATCCATAGCCCTGGTAAATGGGCACGCCCACGGCCCAGAAGAATTCCGCCAGCTCTTTGGAAAGCGGCGCGCCACCGGAACTGACGATGCGGAGGCGTCCCCCTAATCCCGCGCGAACCTTTTTGTAGACGAGCGGATCGGCCAGCAGCCACTGTAGCTTGACCAAAATGTTTACGCGGCCGCCGCGGGCCTTCCAGGGGACCGACTGATTGGCAACCTTCAAGGCCCAGTCGAAAATCATGCGTTTGAGACCTGTGGCTTTCGAGCCTTTTTCGGCCAGGCGGGTGTAAATCTTTTCAAAGAAGCGTGGCACCGCCGCAACCACGGTCGGCTGAACCTCCAGCAACGCCTGAGGCACCTCATCAATGGATGGAACGTACGCGATGGGGCAACCCTGAAAAATGTGGATGTAATCGACGATGCGCCCATAAACATGGGAAAGGGGCAAGAACGAAAGCGCGACATCTTCGGCGGGGTTGAGGCGGAAATCGTGGCCCACGTCGGTCACGTTGGAACAAAGGTTGGTGTGCGTGAGCATCACGCCCTTCGGCTCGCCGGTGGTGCCGGAGGTGTAGATGAGGGAGGCAAGCTGGCCGGGCAGAACTTGAGAAGCGCGCAGGCGGTAGGACGAAATCTCCGGGGCTCCAGCGCTGGCAATGAGTGTTTCGTAGCGCAGGCATTCGCTGGGAAGATCCGCGCCGGCGTCGGCCACGACAATGTTCTCGAGTTCGGGAAGATGGGCGCGCACGGAAAGCAGCTTCTCGAGTTGCGGTTTGCCCGTAACGAAAACTACTCTCGCGCCGCAATGTTTCAGGATGTACGTCATGCGGTCGGGCGATTCGTGGAAATAGACTGGGACGTTAATCGCGCCCGCACCCGTGATGGCAAAGTCAGCGGTGTGCCATTCGGGGCGGTTCGCGGAGAACAGGCCGACGCGATCGCCCGGCTTTACGCCCAACTCCACAAATGCGGAAGAAAGGCCTGCTACGCGACGGAGAAATTCCTGCGAGGAGACGGGTTCCCACCTGCCGTCGCGGCGCATCATTTGCGCGCGCGGGTTCGGCAGGTTTTCCATGGCGTTCAGGAAGCGTGAGGGAAGCGTGCCGTAGCTCATGGTCGAGTCCGTGGCCTGAGGTTCACTGTAGCGCACGGATGCGAGTGGTGCAATGAACCGCTGTCGCAGGGGAGATCCTTCGTTTCGCTGCGCCCGTGCGCAGATTCGGGGGACAAGGGTCGTGAGTTTAAGTATTACTTTCACTCCAGGGGAGGGGAGACCCACGTGGTTGACCGGTAAGCGAAAACACTGACACGCCATAAACAGCAGAGCGTCGCGAGTGGATCGTTCGGCAAGCCCGTAAACCGCAAAACTGTTCCCCTCTGGTAAGTTCCGGGCAAATCCAAGAAAAAGCTGTCACTTTTTGCTTTTATGTGCTTTCGCTCGAGAGCCGGCAGGCGCTCTCCTCTTCAATTTGATCTGATTGTAATCAATGGCGGCGCGGACGAGATTTTTTAGAGCACGCTCATTAATCTTATCGCCCTCGAACAAATCAATCGCTCGCCACTGGTTGCCTCCGAGGCCCGCATTGAAGAGCTTGTCAGGATCCGCGAGGCTCGCCCCGTGGGAAAAGGTAAGCTTTACTTTATCTTTGTGGGCGTTGCCGACCGCGATCATTCCGTCGCGAGACCACACCGGGCTTCCCATCCACTTCCATTCCTCGATGATCTCCCGGTCAACCTCCAGGATGTTCTTGCGGATGCCGGCGAGCGTTTTGCCACGCCAGTCTGTGAGTCCTGCGATCAGCTGGTCAATCCGTTCCGATGGGTTCATTGGATTCTTACCCCTCCAATTCTTGCCCCATTTTCATGCGAGAGTTTTATTGGGTGACTTAGGCCGATCTCTTCGAAAAAAGGCGTCGAACGACATGGCCTTTCGACATCCACAATCCCGAAAGGACCATTACCGGAACGACCACAAACCTAGTAGGGCGGGCGTAGTTTGGGATTGGGTCAAACGGACTATAAATATAGCCGTTTATCGGAATGCCAAAGACAATGTGAATCCAGCGAAGTGCTCCAAGTAGTTCTTCACGTTGTTCTCGCGAGAGATCCTTGTTGCTCCTATTACTCTTGCTCATATTTTAAGCTCAGAATGAGGCTCTATGCGCCAATCGCAGCATGGTTGCCAGGCTTCTCGGTTGCGGTCTTCGGCGGTCCGAACCCTTGTTCGTGACTGTATTGATTAACCGAAACAATTCTTCTGTCCGCAGGTCTGAAATGCCACGATATTACAGTCAAGATTAGAAGTAACAACGCGGGAACATTTTCCTTCATGGAATCACCCGATGCGATATGTGAAAATACCGCTCCCGACATGGCAAAGAAAAAGCCTGCATAAGCCCATTCCTTTAGTAAAGGGAATTTAGGAATAAGCAATGCTGTAACTCCCAAAATTTTCCAAACGCCTAGTATTGTTAGAAAATAGACGGGATAGCCCAAATGGGTAATACCAAATACCCCCGGCGGCGCCAAGGCTCCTTCCGCTTTCGCTTTGAATAACTGTAATGCTCCAGTTGATAGCATTCCTAGTGCAAGCCAGAGAGTAGCAATCCAATAGATGATTTTACTTCTCTTGGTCATAGATCCTCCTCGATGCACGATTTTTGAGCCGCCGGCGGCGGCAAGTTGGGCGTTTCAATACTGAACTGCTTGGCGTACTCCGCGTTCAGCCGCTGCCAGCCGCCGAACTTCATCGCCTCAGGGCCAACCATCCGGCCGATGGGGGTTCCGCTGAGCAAGTGATCCAGAACATCGAGACAAATGTGCCACCCGGCAGCACCCATGGAGATGAAGCGGTGACCGATGTTGGTCCATAGCGTGAGGCGCGTGCGCGTGCCCCTACCAAGAGGCTCAAGCTGCCATCGCATGTCGAAGCCACACCAGTTGTACTCCAGCTCGTTTGGAGCGTCGGCGCGCGTTACCCTTGTTTCGGTAACGTGCAGCGCGGGCGCTCCCATGGTGGTCAGCTTCACCGTGGTTCCAACCGTACCCAGGTTCCCATCGGCGTCGAAAGGCGCCCACTCGCGCAGATGCGCCGGGTCGGTTAGCGCTTGCCAGACTTTTTCCGGCGCGTGGCGCATTTCTCTGACGAGAATGAGCGTCCACTTCTCTCCGTCCTTTCGTACCTGCGCCCCGTAAGCCGGACCCGGGGCGTACTGCTCGCGATCGGCCATCTTAATCTTCTCCTCGCCCTACCAGCTCATCAGCTGCGTGACCTGAATGAGATTACCGCAGGTGTCCTTCAGCATGGCGATCTTGGAGGCCGTCACGTCCTTTGGTGGCATGGTGAACTCGGCGCCGCCCGCTTTCATACGCTCGTAATCGGCTTGCACGTCGTCGGTGTAGAACATGGCCGCGGGCTGGCCTTGCTGGAACAGGGCCTGCTGATAGGCTTTGGCCGCGGGGTTGTTGTTCAGCGCCAGCTGCAGCTGAGTGCCGTTTGGCTCCTCGGGCGAGGCCACGGTCAGCCAGCGAAATGGGCCCTGACTGAAATCGGCCTTCTTGGCAAAGCCCAGCACTTCGGTATAGAAGCGCAGGGCTTTTTCCTGGTCGTCGACGTACACGCTGGTCAGCTTTATTTTCATTTGGTTGCTCCTGTGTCAAGTTCGCGGTTTGAGCCGCGTCGTCTTTCTCCTTGTCTTCCGTTTCGCAAGCGTTGCCCGATCCATGGCTCGATCCATAGATGGATCCATGCGGTCGAGGTGGCGTTCGAGAGCATCTACGTGAGCGGACCAGAACCGGCGGAACTGCGCCAGCCAGTCATCCACCTCCTGAAGCGGTTCAGGTTTCAGGCGGTAGAGACGGCGCTGTGCGTCCACCGTAGATTCCACGAAACCGGCCTCTCGCAGCACTCGCAGGTGCTTTGAAACGGTCGGCTGCGGCATACGGAGTTGACGCTCGATCTCTCCCACCGACTGTTGAGACAAGACCAGGAGGCTCAAGATCGCGCGGCGGTTCGGTTCGGCAATGATTTCGAACGCGGATTCCATGCTCCTTATATACTCCACAGAGCATATACGTGTCAAGGGATATACGAGAGTAGTGCCTGTGGAAATCTGTGGAAAAGTTGGAGAGGCCAGGCCTTTCGGGATGGTCGGGTGCCGATAAGGGCTCGCGGAGGAGATTCAGGACTCAGATGCGTCTTAAATCGTCACTTCGGGCGGGACTTGGCGTGGGGGTGGCGAGGGGACCAGTCTTTGGGCGGGAAGGCCACGTGCCAGAAGGTGGGATTCGGGAGCAGGAACTCGACGCCGACCTTGACTTGCTCGTCGGGAAACTTGTCAATGTGCGCGACGACGCACTCGAGCGAATCTTTGGTCTGGGGGTTTGAGAGCGTGAGGCGCTGGCCGCGGTAAAGCGGTGCGGAAAGGGCAATGAGCGCGCCGTGAGCGCTAACCGCGAGCGTGTGCGTGTCTTCTTGGGAAAGTGCCGCTTTGCCGGAATGCAGGCCGACGCGCACGGGGACTTTCATCAAAACGCGCTGGCTGCGGCGGCGGTTATTGGCGAGCCAGGAAGTTTCGCGAGACTCGGCGATCCAGGTGTCAAGAGTTCCGCCGTGCTCCGGGTGGACCGCGGTGAACATCAGGCCCATGCCCTTGCCTGGCTGTACGTAGACGACGCGGCCCTGCACTTCGAGCGATTTGGCGCCCTTGGTCATACGCACGTTGGCGGGGGTTCCCAGAGCGAGCGGAGTCTCCGTATCGAGATAGCAGCCTTGCTGGCTCAGGTCGCGCACCTGCGTTTTGGCTTTTGAGCTGGAGTCAGCAGCAACGACTTCGGCAGTGGCGGCGAAAGCGTAACGAGGATTCGCCCGGCGGTCGGCAGCGGAAGGCGGCGCGGCTGAAGCGGACGCACCCGCGGGAGTATTGACAGAAACGGGAGGCGTTCCCGTGTGCCTTTGCACATGGAAAGAGTTGGTGAAATTTTCGATTTCCCGCTGCAACTCGATGGAAATGTCAGAGCTGCCGGCTTCAGCGACCGTATCCACGGGGGGAACCACAGGACTCGTAGCGCTCTCGGCTTCCGTGTGGACGGGAACTTGTTGTATTGGCTCAGCGTCGCGCTGCGCGGACTGCACGGGATTCTCGACGGGCGGCGCGGCGGGCTCGCGTTTTGGTTTGGACTTCCTACGCTTCATGACGACAGAATTCTACTGCAAACCGGGGGCGCCGTTGCAGGTTGTGCATTGGTGC
>QHYL01000361.1 GCA_003224105.1 Acidobacteriota bacterium
AAGCCAAGGACCTGCTTAAGGCCGGCGCAGCAGCATCACTCGCCGAAGCGCAGTTCAAGATCGCACGTCTCTATGGGTTTGCGAACTGGCCGAAGCTCAAGGCTCACGTTGAGTCCTTCGAGGAAATCGGGCAACTCAAGCAGGCAATCGACACCAATGACATCGCACGCGTCAAGACAATGATGACGCGCAATCCTACGCTGCACAGTGCACCACTTGGCTACGGAAAAGATGGTCCGCTCACGTGGGTTGCCGAATGCCGCGTACCGTGGGAGGCGCCGAGTCCAGTGAGACTGGCGATGGCAGAGTGGATGATCGCGCATGGATCGGACGTGCACCAGGGAGGCAACGGACCGCTGATGCGAGCCGCGCTCAACGCATATCGCATCCCGATGATGGAGCTTCTGGTGTCGCACGGCGCTGATGTGAACGCCCTGTGGCACGGACATTTCCCCATCATCTTTGCCTCGTGCGAGTCGATGGATGCGGCCGCTCTGAAATGGCTGCTCGATCGTGGCGCAAATCCGAACTGTCGCGACCATGGGTACGAGATAAGCGGCCATCCATATACGGGCACGGCTCTCGACTACCTTATTGTGGGTTACGCGCGTTCCTTGGAACGGCTGAGCGCCTGCATCGACGTCCTTCTCGATGCCGGTGGCGAGACCAGGTACGACAATCCGGCTGTGCTGGCACTGCTCCGCGGCCGGCTCGATAATCTGGCAGAGCTGATTGACGCCGAGCCTGGACTCGTGAATAAACGTTTCTCAGAACTCGATTGCGGCCAGACCGGCGGACGTCTCCTCTTGCTTCAAGGAGGAACGCTTTTGCATGTGGCTGCGGAATACGGCAACGTTGCAGCGGCCGCTCTGCTCCTCGATCGTGGGGCTGACGTTAATGCCCGCGCAACAGTCGATGGGGCCGGCGTCGGCGGGCAAACGGCAATCTTTCATGCGGTCACGCAGTTCGACGATGACGGCTTGCCGGTAACGCAGTTACTGGTTGAACGCGTTTCGAACGGAGAGGAACAACGAGATGATCAACGCAACAAAGTGGAACGTTCGAGCAAGATCTACAGGACTGGCGCTCGCCTTGGCCGTTGGAGTCACATGCCCCGTCAGCCTCGGCGCAGCGGAGGCGGAATCCTTTCCGGCCGATTCTCCACGATGGCAACTCGGACTCAAGGCGAAAATCACGGACTACTTGGGCCGGCGCTGCCTCGCGCTCGAAGACGACGTCGCCACGCTGAAGGACTTCGAAATGATAGACGGGGTGATTGACCTCGATATGGCCGGAACCGGAGGCCGTGGGTTTTATAACATATTCTTTCGTACACAAGCCAACGGGGATGGGGAGTCGGTGTATCTGCGGCCGCATAAAACCAGGCTGGACGACGCGCAACAGTATTCTCCGATGTTCCAGGGCACGGGAGCCTGGCAGATCTACAACGGCCCCGGTTTCACAGCGGCCGTCGACATTCCTAGAGCGCAAAGGTGGCGTCGGTTTCACGGGCGTCCATGTCTCGAATGTCGAGATACGCCGAATGCCAGCTGCAGTGTGGGAGCGTCATGAGCCTGCAATGCCGGCGACAACGATCACCAAATGGAGCCTCTCGCCGAGCATGGATGCCCTGGAGCGCGATCTGGAGCGCCCCCTGTTGAAATCGGAAGCACACTCCATGACGTGGCAGGAGGTCTCGCCCGAACCGCCGGGCTTCGTCGTCATCAGTCGTTACCGGAAAGCTCCCGACATAACACCTACGTTCGCAAGAGATTTCTCAAAACGACTCGAGCCGCAGAAAGGGATGCAGCTCGTTTACGCCCGCACCACGATAGTCTCCGATCAGGACCAGGTAAAAAAACTCAATATGGGATATAGCGATGACGTCAGCCTGTTTCTGAACGATAGAATCCTTTACCGTGGCCGAAGCGCGCAGCGCTTCCGGGACCCCGGATTTCTTGGCATCGTGAATGCTGAAAACGACGCCGTATACCTGCCGCTGAAAAAAGGCCCAAACGAACTCGTACTTGCCGTGAGCGAGTTGACCGGGGGCTGGGGGTTCATCTGCCGGTTCGACGACATGGATGGTATTCACTAAAGTGCCCAACTAACGTCGCGGTGTTTACCAACCGGCTCAAGTCCCGAGTTGTCGCTAGCCTTGTAGTCGGCCACCCGCAAGTGGCCGCCGCAAAACGCAGGAGCCACTCGAATCCAGCACCATTGTGGAACCTGTAGCGATCATGACGCGACTGGTTTTTTCTGTTCCGCTTTTACCTGCTCAAATGTCTCGGCCGATGCCGCCCCTATCTTCCCAGTTCAGCAGGCCGCCCTTTTTCTGCCGCTCATTTTCCTGGGCACTGCTTCAGACTAATTCCTGCGCTGAGTTCGTTTAAGAATAGATCCGGCGCCGCGAGGCGATTCTTTCGCCACCAATTTTCGATTTCGCGGACTTGCACCTCAGCTTCAGGAGTGATTCGAACCGGAAGGCTCACCGCTGTTTGCGCAGTTCATCCAAAACTGCAGAGGCTGGCCGGAGGCGCCCCGCTTCCGCCGCTTCGTGCAGGGCGCGGCGTTCCTCATCCGTGAGGTCGTCACCTTCATCATCCGCAACGAGGTCGATTACAGTCCCATCGGGCAAAGTCGTGGGCTCGTCGAGCACGATGCGCCGTTGCGAACCTGTGCTTTAAGCGGGCTCATGTTGCCACTATACGAGCTTCAGCGAAGCCTCGCAACCGCGAACAATCTGTCACGCCCTCAGGGTAGTTTTTCAATCAGTTCGCCGGGGCGGATGATGCCACCTTCCAACACGCGGCACAGCATGCCACGGCGGCCCCAGAGTTCTTTGCGCAGGCGAGGGCGGATGTGCTCCATTTGATTGCAGGGCGTGCACACCATCGTGACTTCCAGGAGCGCTTCACCAATGCGAAACCGCTGCCCAATCGCGAGGTTGTTCACGTTGAGGCCAGCAGTGGTGATGTTTTCGCGCAGAATCCCAGGACTGAGCCCCATGGCTTCCAGGGTCTCGCGGTCCACCAACAAGATTTGGCGCGTACTTCCTGCCCGCCCATGCGCGCAGCCCTCTAAACCAAAGTCACCCAGGACCCGCGCTTCCCCGAGCTCTTCCATTGGCACATGTTTCTTCGGAGCCCGAAACAGCTTGTGAACGCTTGGCATAGCTTTCAGTTCCCACTCGCCTTCAGCGTGCTCGCATGGCGTCCGATGTCTCTGCGGTAGTGCATGTGTTCGAAACGAATGTTTTCAGCGACCGCATAGGCTGAGCCGAGAGCTGCGCCCAGAGTCGGACCGATCGCCGTCACGCCCAGCACCCTTCCGCCGCTCGTCAAGATTTCGTCGTCCACACGCTTCGTTCCCGCATGCAATACTTTCACGCCGGTAATCTGCTCCGCACCGGTTAGTCCCTCAATCTTCTTCCCGGTTTCGAATCGCCCGGGATAACCGCCGGAGGCAAGAACCAAACAGGCGCTGACACCGGGCTTCCACCGCAACTTGAGGGCATCGAGCCGGCCCGCCGCCACATCTTGCAGCACTTCGGCCAAATCAAAATTCATGCGAGCGACAATGGCCTGCGTTTCGGGATCGCCCAGCCGGCAATTGAACTCCAGAACCTTCGGGCCGGAGCCGGTGAGCATCAGCCCAATATAGAGGAATCCTTGGTAAGGGATGCCGTCCGCTGCCAGGCCTTTCAAGGTCGGCTCGACAATGTCCGAGACGATGGTCTTTCGAAGCGGCTCGGGCAGCAACTCGTCGGTCGAGTAGGCGCCCATCCCGCCGGTATTCGGCCCTTGGTTGCCATCAAAAACGCGTTTGTGGTCGCGCGTCGGCACCAGCGGCGCATAGCTGCTGCCGTCGGTCACCACGATGAACGACAGCTCGTCGCCTTCGAGACCTTCCTCCAAAAGGACGCGCTTCCCGCCCGCGCCAAGTTCGTTCTTTTCCATCACGCGCTCGAGGAAGTCGCGCGCCTCGCCGAAATCCTGCGCCACTAAGACACCTTTCCCGGCGCACAACCCATCCGCCTTGATCACCGCGGGCCATTTGACGTTTTTCAGGGCGCCATAAGCTTGTTTTGCCGATCCGAACGCGCCGTACATTTTTGCCGTTGGGATGTGGTGCCGCTGCAGGAATTCCTTCGAGAAGACCTTGCTGCCTTCGAGCTGCGCCGCTTGCTTCGACGGGCCTACAATCGCCCAACCGCGTTCGCGGAACGCATCGCCAATCCCATTCACCAATGGAAGCTCCGGGCCGACCACGGTCAGGTCCGGAAGATTCTTTTCTGCAAACGCAACCACGCCCGCCACGTCGCCGGCGTCGATGGCCACGCATTCAGCGTCCGCGGCGATCCCACCATTCCCCGGAGCGCACCAGATTTTTTCCACGCGCGGACTCTGCTTCAGCTTCCACACCAGCGCGTGCTCGCGTCCGCCTCCGCCAATCACCAGAACTTTCATTCGTGATTCCCTCGCTCAGAACGCTTTCGCCCGATGGCAACGCTCTCGAAGGCCCACAACTTCTCTCGAACGATAGACGCGAGCCCTTCGGCCTGTCAACCAGCCTGGGCAAACAAACTTGGTGGATCCAGCCGATCATCCTCGGTCCTTGCCCGCTTGTGCGCAGGATGCCATTGACGAAATAGCGATAGCCTGTCTCCTCGGCCAGTTACCGCCTGCTGCGAATCGCCTAGACTGGACGCAACGGCTCATACCTGACTAGCGATGTAAGGAGTTGGGCAATGTTCATTCCCCTGCGACACGAAAACATGGAGGGCCGACGCTGGCCGGTGATCTCCATCGCTCTGGTGCTCATCAATCTTGTGGCGTTCCTGGCAACGCACGGCCAGATTGACAATCAGAATCCCAAGGACGGCGAAGTTCGCGCGCACGTTCTGCTTCTTGCCGCGATGCATCCCGAGCTGAGCATGCCGCCGAATGTTCAGGCATTCGTGACAAATTTTCAGAAGAAGCATCCCGGTACCTGGAAAGAAGTCCAAAATCCCAACAGGGACGTCGCGGACGGATGGGACGCCAGGGTCCGGTTGATGGAAGACCAAACGGCCCTGCAACAAGAAATGGATTCGCTGGCGGAACAGTTTGCGAACGCGCAGCAAAACTCACTCCTGGAGCAATACGCTTTTGTCCCGGCGCATCCCAAGGCCATCTCTTATCTGACGGCAAATTTTCTGCATGGCGGGTGGCTGCACTTAATCGGGAACATGTGGTTTCTGTGGCTCGCCGGCGCGATTCTGGAAGACACTTGGGGCCGGGTCATTTATCCCATCGTCTACCTTGTCGCGGGCGCCGCCGCACTGCAATTTCATGCCTGGTCAAACCCGGAGAGCATCGTGCCGACTCTTGGCGCGTCTGGCGCGGTCGCTGCGTTGATGGGCGCCTTCTTGGTGAGGTTTCCAAAAACCAAGATCGAAGTGGCGGTAGTGCTGGGGCTTCGCAGCTTGTCCAATTTAGCCTTGGGCAAGGGAATCCGGTTTAAGGCTGCGGCGTATTGGCTTCTGCCGTTGTGGCTGCTGATGGAGATCTTTTCGGGCGCAATATTTGGTACCTATTCAGGCGTGGCGCATTGGGCGCACTTTGGCGGATTCGCTTTTGGAGCGCTCGTCGCTCTGGGCCTGCGGCATTCCGGTCTGGAGCACAAGGCGAACGCCGCCATCGAAGCTAAGGTTAGTTGGACCGCGGACCCCGCCATCGTGCAAGGAACAGAATTGATGAATCAGGGCAAAGTGGATGAGGCGATTGCGGTTCTGCAAAAATATGTGGCCACCAAACCCGACGCCGTGGATGCCTACTTTCTGTTACAGCAGCTCTACTGGCGCAAGAACGACGTGCCCACATATCTCGAGACCAGCATCAAGCTGTGCCAGCTCCACCTGAAAGCGCAGGATAAGGAAGCCGCTTTGCAAGACTATCAGGAATACATGAATGCCGGGGGCAATCGCATGCCTGCCGCCGTATGGCTGGAGCTGTGCCGCATTTTCGAAGGACAGCAGAATTATGATCGCGCGGTCACGGAGTACGACCATCTCGCGCAAACGTATCCAACCGAGCGGCAATCGATTCTCGCGCTGCTGTCTGCCGGCCGGCTATCCCTGAAGCAGTTGAATCGGCCCAGCGACGCGCTGCGCTTTTACAACGCCGCGAAAACCTCGCGCGTTCCTCACCTGGATTGGGAGAACAACATTCAAGCGGGGATTCAAGCCGCGGAGAAAGCGGCTGGAGTTGCGGTCAGGCCAGCCTAAAAAGCAGAGGATTTCTTGTTCGTTTCGGGCAGGGAGACGGATTACCGCACGATGCGAGAAATTCGCCAAGATCCTCGCCACAGCCCTAATTCTAATCATTATAAGTAACTCTGTAGTATTATTCGCGGCGCGCGATTAGCCGTTACCGGCGGCGCGAATGGGAATGGTTACGGAGGCGGAAGCAGCGTCAGAGGACGCCAGCATGTGGCAGCGGCCGTCGAAGATTCCCCCGGGATCAATCACCATGCACGGCGAATGCACTTCCCCGGTGACGACGCCTTTCGCTTGAATCTCCACGCGGCCCTTCGCAAAAATCACGCCGTCGAAGCGGCCGGAAATGACCACGCGGTTTCCTTCGATTTGTCCTTCGACCTTTGCGCCGTCGCCGAGAATGACGGTCTGCTCGGAAATGATGTTGCCTTTGACGTTGCCATCAATGCGGAATGTGCCCTTGACCGTGAGCGTTCCTTCGAGGCTTACTCCTTGATCGATGAATCCTGTCCACTCTTCGCTGGACGCGCCGTTGTTTTCGCCGCCGCTGGGCCACTTCCACGACATATCGAGTTCCCCCAAATCTCTTGACACTTCTACTTTAATTGGCCCCGGAAACAAGTCAACGCGGCAGAAGAATCTTGTTGTCGAAATTAAGACTGCACCAAGGGACAGTTGCCGCGCAGGGAATTTCCCACAGCGCGAAGAGTTATTTCATCAGGCGGTCGTAAAGGCCCATCAGTTGGGCGTCGTCGTAAAACTCGAGCACCAGCTGGCCGGGCCGCATTTTGGTTTTCAGCCGCAAAATGATTTTGGTTCCGAGATGACGCTGCAGCTCTTCGAGCGCCGTGCGGATGTTGGCGTCCAGGTGCGGCGGCGTAGGAGGCTGCGGCGGACGCTTTCCTTGAGAGCGGCGGGCGGCAAGCTTTTCGATTTGGCGGACCGTCAACGCTCCCCGGGAAGCGCGATGCGCGTAACGCATGCGCAACTGCTGTTCCGGTACCGCCAGCAACGCGCGGCCGTGCCCTGCGGTGAGCTTGCCTTCTTCGATCCATTCCTGAATCTGCTTTTCCAGCTTAAGCAGCCGAGTCGCGTTCGCTACGGTGGCGCGATCCTTTCCGGTTCGCTCGGCCACGGCTTCCTGGGTCAGGTGAAACTCGTCCATCAGCCGCTCGAAGGCCCGGGCAGCTTCCATGGCGTTCAGGTCTTCGCGCTGGATGTTTTCGACCAGCGTCATTTCCAGCGCGAGCTCGTCGGGCACTTGCCTGACGATGGCGGAGACTCTGTTTAGGCCTGCGCGTTGCGCGGCGCGCCAGCGGCGCTCACCAGCGATGAGCTGAAACCTGGAACCGACAGGGCGCACAACCAAGGGCTGAATGATGCCGCTGGCTTTGATGGAGCGGGCGAGTTCGTCCAGGGCCTGCTCGTGGAATTTTGTGCGGGGCTGATACGGGCTGGGCTCGATTAAGTCAATATCAATTTCCTGCGGACCACCCTGTACGGGCTGGCGGGCGGGCATGGCTGCAGCCGCACTCCCGGCTGCTGCAGGTTGCGGCTGTGGCGGTGCAGGCGTTGGCTCGATCGCTGGTTCGGGCTTCTTGCCTTCAAGTTCCCGAATGAGCGCTCCGAGTCCCCGTCCCAGTGCGTTTCTCGCCATTATGGATCACCTCCTTGGCCAGATGCGTGTAGCCCTCGGCCCCTTTGCTGTGCACGTCGTAAAGAATAATGGGCTTGCCGAAGCTCGGCGCTTCCGCCAGCCGGACGTTGCGCGGAATGATGCTCTTGAAAATTTGCGGCCCGAAGAACGTGCGCAAGTCGTTGGCGACCTGGCGGCAGAGCGTGGTCCGGTCGTCGTACATCGTCAACAGAATGCCTTCGATCTCCAAGGTAGGGTTCAGCGTGCGACGAATGCGCATCAGCGTATCGAGCAGCTCTGAAACGCCTTCGAGCGCCAGATACTCGCATTGAATCGGGACTAGGACGGAGTGGGCGGCTACCAGCGCATTCAGCGTTAGCAAATCGAGGGCGGGCGGACAGTCCAGTATAATGAAGTTGTATTTCTCCTCCAAAACCTTGAGCGAGAGCACTTCTCTAACGCAAGCCCGCCCCTCCCGCGGGTAGCCCTCCCACTCTTCCTTTGCCGCGTGGAGGTTCGGCTGGTTCTTGGCGATCCGGAAGGCGTGAATGTTTCACGTGGAACACTTGAGCCAGCCATTAGAGTGAGGCCGTTGCTCTGGTGCCCATATCATTCCGAGGTCGCGAGCTTTGCGGTAGAGGAATCCCCGCAAGACCTAAGGTCAGTTTAGTTCCACGAGGCCGACATGCAGGTCGGTCATTTCCGGGCGCGTAGAATTGTTTCACGTGGAACAATCACCTGCCCGGACATCTTCCACAAATGGGCATTCCTCATGAACTCTTGACGTATGGCTGAGGGCTCGAACCCCACTAAGTGCCTCAGCAAGTTTTCCACTGCCTCAAATTGTTCCACGTGAAACATCTTGCATTCCCAAGTCTTAGTTTGCTAGATTTCCGTTACCTGGGGGATTCGCTTGGCCCGAATCATCGCGATTGCCAACCAAAAGGGTGGGGTAGGAAAGACAACTACGGCGGTGAATCTCTCGGCCTGTCTGGCAGCAGCCGGCCAGCCCACCCTCGTCGTTGATTGCGATTCCCAGGCCAATACGACGGCCGCCATCGGCTTCGCTAAAGATCCCTCGCGCCGCACCCTCTATCATTCCCTGATTCTGAGCGAGCCTTTCGAGCGGATTATCCAGAAGTCGCA